>JAFYUT010000022.1 GCA_017549485.1 Akkermansia sp. | reverse complement strand
AAGGGTAACATAACACCGCAGCACGAAAGCACACCCCTGAAAAAGCGTTTTCTGCTTTCAGCCGTTCTATTGCTACCCTTGGTTGCAATACATCACCTGTGGCATGGAGATATGGCTGCCTTAGTACAGTTGATACCGGCACTGCCCATTTTGTGGTTGAACCGCAATTTTTTCATCAATGGGTTCAAAAGTGTGCTGAAAGGCAGCCCCAATATGGACACCTTGGTAGCCTTGGGAGCCGGTGCCGCCATGGAAGATGGCTTAGCCAACTTTGCCCTGCATCACCGCGATGTATTTTACTTTGAATGCGCGGCCATGATTCTTACGCTTATCACACTGGGGAAATGGCTGGAAAGCCGCACCACCGGCCGCACCGGTACAGCGTTGGAAAAGCTGCTCTCACTCTTGCCGCAAAATGCCACCATACTTCAAAACGGGCAGCCCCGCACCCTACCCGCAGATGCCGTGCAAGTGGGAGACACCCTCCTCATCCGCGCGGGCGAACGCATTCCCACCGATGGAACCGTACTGGAGGGGTACTCTGCTGCTGATGAATCAGCACTCACCGGAGAGAGCATTCCGGTAGAAAAAACACCGGGCTGCAACGTATATGCCGGCAGTGTGAACGGCAACGGCGTGTTGCACGTGCGGGCAGACAAAACCCGCGCAGACTCCACGCTCTCCGACATCATACGGCTGGTGGGAGAAGCCGCAGCAGCAAAAGCCCCCATTACCCGCATAGCAGACCGCATCTCGGCCGTGTTTGTTCCCATCGTGGTAAGCCTTGCGGTAATCACGGCTACGGCTTGGCTACTGGCCGGGGCGGGGGTGGATTTTGCGTTATCCTGCGCCATTGCCGTCTTGGTCATTTCATGTCCCTGTGCCATGGGTCTTGCCGCACCGGTTGCCATCATGGTAGGAATCGGCAGGGCGGCATCAGCCGGCATTCTGTTTCGCAACGGCACCGCCTTAGAAACCCTGCACGAATCTCGCTGCGTACTGTTGGATAAAACCGGTACCCTTACCCGCGGCAAACCCGAGGTGACTGACATTTTGCCGGCAAATGAACAAAACCGAGGCATCTTACTGCAAACAGCCGTGAGCTTGGAGTCTGTGGGGCACCATCCGCTGGCCTCCGCCATACAACAGGCGGGTGCAGGCATCTCGCCGCAAACAGTAAGCAAACACACCTACCTACCGGGCCGAGGCATCACGGCTGAGATAGCCGGCACGTGCTGTGCCATCGGCAATGCCGCGCTGATGCAGGAGCTCGGAGTCAGCATCCCACAAGATGCCGGGCAAACACTTGCAAACTCCGGCAAAACCCCGCTGTATCTTTGCCGTGGCTCTGAATACCTGGGGCTGATCGCTGTGACAGATTCGCTCAAGCCCGATAGCCGAGATGCAGTGATCAAGCTCCGCCGAATGGGATGCCGTGTGGCCATGCTGACAGGCGACAATGCCCACACCGCCCACGACATCGCCCGGCAAGCCGGTATTACCGAGGTGTTTGCCGAGCTGTTGCCGCAAGATAAAGAAGCCTATGTGCAACGCATGCAGGCAAAAGGCTACACAGTTGCCATGGTGGGAGATGGTATCAATGATGCCCCGGCCCTTACACGAGCCGATGTAGGAATCGCTATCGGGGCCGGCACCGACATTGCCATGGAGAGCGCGCAGGTCATCTTGGTGCGCAGCGAGTTGAGCGATGCCGTAGGAGCCATGCGCCTCAGCCGCGCCGTCATTCGCAACATCAAACAGAATTTCTTTTGGGCTCTCCTATACAACAGTCTTGCCATTCCCTTGGCCGCCGGCGTGTTTTACCCACTACTCGGCCTGCAACTGCACCCGGCCATTGCTGCCGCAGCCATGGGATTAAGCAGCATTTGCGTTGTAACCAACGCCCTGCGTTTACACCGTTTTCAACTGAACACCCCCCAAGCCATGAACACCATTACCATTAAAGTAGACGGCATGATGTGCCCGCATTGCGAGGCCCATGTCACCCAAGCTTTACTCGCCATACCCGGCGTGGTTGACTGCAAAGCAGACCATAAAGCCAAAACCGTCTCCCTTACCGTATGCGGGGATATTGCAGTAGATACCCTGCATGCCACCATCCGTGCACAGGGCTATGTTGTATTATGATACGCCCCCGCACCCGCATAGCGTCTCAAGGCTGCGAAAGGCCACAATTACGGCCATGCGGGTGTAATTTTTCTTTTCATCGCGCAATATTCATGCTAGGATAACAGGTGCATGGGAGCAGGTAACGGAAGAGAAGGCACAGTACGCGCCGCGCTGCAAGGCAAAGGGCAGCTCGGTGGCAAGTTGGCCGGTCTCAGTTTGCCGAGACAAATTGTCAGTATCGCGCTCTGGCCACTGCTGGAGCAAGTGCTCAGCTTTATATGCGCCTCCACCTCGCTTTATTTGGCGACCCACATGGGTACCGCGGGCGATGTGACGGAGAAGATAGCCTCAGGCATCGGTGTAACGGGCTATATCATGTGGCTGGGGTTCCTGATGCAAGGAGCCGTAGGCATGGGTGCCACAGCTATTGTGAGCCGCATGACGGGAGCTCGCAAATTTGCCGAGGCAAACTATGCCGCAAATCAGGCCGCGGTATTGGGGTTAATAGCCGGTATTGCCTCAGCCGTCCTCATGTATCTGACGGCAGATTTCTTGGTCAGCACCGTATTGAGCCTGAGCGACTACGCACAAGAAGTAGCCCTCACCTACATGCACATAGGGTGCTGGGTAGCCGTATTCTCGGGGGTCATCTTTGCGGTAAACGCCGCCCTGCGCGGTGCCGGTGATACGCGCACGCCGTTCTTCATCATGCTGGCGGTGGACGGCATGAACATCATTTTCAGCATTCTGTTGGTCAAATGCTTCGGTATGTTCATAGAAGGCTTGGCCTTGGGTATGGTGTTGGGCATGGCCACGGCGGCCTCTGTATTGGTCGGCATCTTGATACGGCGCTCTTTACGCATGCGCAAAACATTGGCAGGCAAAGATATTGACACATACTCCGCCGAGCGGGCCGACAACTATGTACCCCCCATTCATCTGCGACTGCGAGATTTGGTTCCCGGGTGGAAAAGCATGTACCGCATCCTCTCCATCGGGCTCCCGCAAGCACTGGAAATCGGCGGTATATGGTTGATTCAGATATTCGTGCTGCGCACCATCTCTCAACTGGGAGATGCCTATGTGGGCGCACATAACATTGCCATTCGCATTGAGTCGCTCAGTTTCTTGCCCGGCTTTGCCATAGGCATGGCAGGGGCCACACTTGTGGGGCAATATCTGGGCACGGGCAGTGTGAGACTGGCGCTGGAAACCGTGCGCAAATGCGTGCGCTACAGTGTCGTATTCATGGGTATCATGGGTGTGGTATTCTTCTTCTTCCCGCAAATATTCGTTGAGATATTCGCCTCTAACTCCCCGGGGCTTATGAATGCCACAATCCCCGTGGTACAGGTATTCTTACTTATCGAGCCCTTTTACGCAGCCATGCTCATGATTAAGATGTGCCTGCGTGGCGCCGGTGATACACGGCGCGTCATGTATGTCTCCTACGGTTGCATGGGATTCTTCCGTTTGGTATGCCTTTTCATCTGGAGCATTTTCTGGCCGGACACACTCACCCTTGTGGGTATCTGGCTGCTCTTCACCGTTGATATGGCAGTTGAATACCTGATTCTCAACCGCATGCTTTGCGGGCTCAAATGGGCAAGAAGAAAGGTCTGAACCGCAGCGCGATTCAGACCTTTTTTTCATTGCATTGACAATTTGAATAACGAGGCATTACACCCCGAGCTCTTCACGCACAAGCTCGCGTATACGGGCCTGAGTTTCCTGCACGGTGCCATCAGCCTCTATGCGGTGTAACCACGGCATCTCCATGGCTGAGTATATCTCATGGCAAGCCTGCAAGAAAGGCTCGTTCTCAAACGCATCGTGCCCATTGCCGCGGGCATTCATACGCTCCATGGCCATCTCAATCGGAATATCCAACCAGAATGCCACATCGGGAATGGTAGCAAACTCCTCATTCATGAGACGTATCTCTTCAACGTTGACACCGGTTGCTCCCTGATAGGCCATCATGGAAAGATAATAGCGATCCAACAGCACCCAGGCACCACGCTCCAGCGCAGGCTCTATCACATCGCGCACATGCTCACGGCGGTCTTGCAACAGGCAGTAGATTTCATCATCTATGCTCAAACGCTCGCCGGACAGCGCCGCGTTGCGCACTTTCATGCCCCATTTGCCGCGGGTAGGTTCAAAATCCGTTACAACTTCCAGACCACGAGCGCGCAAATACTGCGCCAACAGTTGAATCTGGGTAGACTTGCCCGTGCCGTCTATGCCTTCAAAGACGACCAGGCTTCCCCTTAGGTGAGGTGATTCAGGTTCCATAACAGACATCAGCCTAGCATACGCCTCTTCAGGTAGCAAGCCAAAAGTTTTTCATCTTTCAGTTATGCATTGGTTTTAACGCGTTTCCCCTCCCTTTTATCCCCGAATTCAGAAAAAAATGCAGAATTCGCGTGAAAATTCTTGACAGACGGAAGCAGATGTTGTATCCTGCCTGCCCGTTCCCGGACAATTATTAACAAACACACACACAATCATGCGTTCCGTCACCGTACGTAAAGGAGAACCGATCGACCGCGCTCTCAAGCGCCTTAAGACCAAGCTCGACACCGAGGGCATCCTCGAGGAGATGCGCCGTCGTCGCGCTTTTGAAAGCCCCATGGATGAGAAGCGCCGCAAGGCTCGCTCCGCCAGCAAGCGCAACAAGGTAAAATGGCGCTTCACCAACAAGGAGGAAATCCCGGCTGCTGCCGTAACCCCCGCTGTTGAGGCGTAAATAATCCACCCCGTTCGGGAAAATTTTCAGCAACAGGCGAATCTGTAAAAGATTCGCCTGTTTTATTTTTGCTTGCAAAGCACACCGGAAAGTGTACAATGGGCGCGCCATGAATCCCCGACTTCTCATCAGCCTGCTGACCGCCGTTTTGGGCACATCCCATGCCTCAGCTACCCCCTTTGCCCGCTATGACAATGAGGCCACACGAGCCTTAACAGCAGAGGCCGCCATCTGCAACTCCGCGCAGCGTGTCAGCGTGGGAGATAACCCTGCCATCGCCGTTTATTGGACGGGGGAGCAAGCAATCCCCGCAGAGCGAGTGGCCGACCTGTTGCAACTGAGCATGGCCGCAGGTAGCACAACCAAAGACCATTGGTTTACCGACCTGAGCGGCAGCGTCATCGTCTTTATGGCAGAGCCGGGATGCGGTACACAGCAACACGTGTTTACCGTGTTCACCGCCGTAAAAAACAAAGATGGGCATTTTTACCAAAAAGCAGGCAGCTATACGTTTATCACTAAGCATCTGATATTCTGCCCCGAAGAAGCCAAGATAGATAACCGCGCCAAAACCCTCACGGTAGTCTATTCTACCCCCAACGGCAATCTCAAAGTGGAAAAATGTTTTCATTATTATGAAAACCCGCAGGAGACCTGCCGCGCTTTCGATGCGCAAGAAGAGAAAGCAGACCTCGGCTCAGATTCATACAACCACAACAAGCCCCTGCGCATGCACAAGCATGGCTTATCCACCAAGCAACCGCTTTGCCATGTGTTGGGCCGCAGCATGAGAGAGATAGACAGCATCGATTTCGAATCCCTGCCGGGCTTGCTTTGGAGTGTAGAATTAGACCAACGGGGCGATTCGATGCTGCAACAAAAGGAAGTACCGCAAGGTGAATTATTTTGGTTGTATGCCACCCATCGCTACTACTATGCTTGGAACGGGTGGATTGCAGATGAGGCGGGCAACACTCTGGTTCTGATTGAAGAATACGCCAGTGGTTGCAACACCTATCTGCTGCGTATTTACCGCCGCTCCGTAATAAATGCAGAAACCTTTGTGCATGTGGGCAATGTAGCGGTTGGCTCTCGCTATCTTGATTGGGATATTGCCGCCACCCGCTTTGAAGAAGACGGGCTTTACATTGAGCTGGGAGGCAACGGCTACCAAGAACGAAAGACGGGCAAAATCTATTACAACAATCCGCAGGATTTCCTGCACCGCATCACCCCGGGCGATGAGCCCCGATAAGGGCACCCACCGGCATGTGTCATTCCTTGCTATGCGGTCGGGATTT
>JAFYUT010000021.1 GCA_017549485.1 Akkermansia sp. | reverse complement strand
TGCCCACCCCGCCTCCGCAAAACTCACGGTGCGTTCCCGCATGGCCAAGGCATGTAACCCCGCGTCTATAATTGCCTCACACCGTGTGATGATGTCCCCTAGCCCCCGTGTTTCGTCCGCCCCGGGCGTAACTCCATCGGCGCAAAGACGTAAACGGTTAACCACGGCGCACACTAACTGCGCCGCATTTAATACCCCCAACCCCGTACTCTTCAGCAGCGCCAGCGCTGCCACCTCCTTTTCCTTCTCTGTTACTGTTTCCGTGTTCATATTTTTGAAAGATGAGTGTCAAGGTGAATCTGTTTTTATGTTGAAAATTATTGAATTGAGTCTATTTCATGGTTGGGTAATAGGCAAAATCATTTAATCACCCGCAGGCACTTTTCACAGATTGCCTAAAGTTAAATTGCCGTTCGAACTATAATCTTTCAAAATGATATATACTGATTACCGGTGGAAAAGCGACGCCGGTAATGGCGTATGCAATCTCCTCTCCGTACCGTTCTCAATGACATCCGCTCTGCAACTACTGACCTCTCCGAAGCCGATAAAGGACATCGTTTTGAGGTGTTGATGAAGCGTTATTTCCAAACTGACCCTACTTACAAGGAACGCTTTTCTGAGGTGTGGCTTTGGAACGAATGGACATACTCCAAGGGGCACGATATAGGCATTGACATTGTTGCTAAGGAGGCAGACAGCGACCGCTATGTAGCCATTCAGTGCAAGTTCTATGAGCCTGACCATCTCATGAGCGCTCATGATTTGGATACTTTCTTCATGGCTCTCAATTCCTCCATCAAAACAGAGCATAGCGATAAAGATTCCTTTGCGGGCGGTATTATTGTAGCGACCACCGACCATTGGAACAAAGTCTTGTTGGATGCCATGCTCACGCAGCATATTCCTTGCCAGCGTATCGGCTTATCTGACTTGGAAGAGGCTGCTATTGATTGGACAACCATCCTCAAAGGACAAGGTGAGATTACCAAGTATCAACCACGCCCCCATCAGCGTGAAGCCATTGATGCAGTTATGGAGGGATTCCAGGCCGCAGACCGTGGCAAACTCATCATGGCTTGTGGCACGGGCAAGACATTCACGGCACTCCGATTGACAGAAGAATACACCGCCGGCAAGGGCTGTGTTTTGTTTCTGGCTCCATCTATTGCCCTTGTGGCGCAGAGTCTGCGTGAGTGGATGAGCCAGACCACTTGCCGAATCCATCCCATCGCTGTATGTTCTGATGGTAGCGCATCGTCCATTGATGACCTCAATGACTTGTCGGCTCGTGACTTACCTGCCCGTGCTACAACTGACCCCACAACCATTGCCCATCTCTATTCCAAGTTCAAAGATACACACCTCACGGTTATCTTCTCTACCTACCAATCTATTGAGAAGTTGCATGAAGCCCAGAAGGTAGGTGCTCTGCCTGAATTTGACCTCTGTATTTGCGATGAAGCCCACCGCACAACAGGCGTATCCTTGATGGATACCAAGACAGGCAAATACAATGAGAGCCACTTTGTAAAGGTTCATCAACAAGATTTCATTGCCTGCCGTAAGCGTGTCTATATGACCGCAACACCCAAGATTTACGCTGAGTCTGCACGCACCAAAGCCAAGGATAATAATGCTGAACTGGCATCCATGGATGACAGCACACTTTTCGGTGAAGAGTTCTTCCGTTTGCCATTCTCTCGTGCTGTCCGTGAGGGATTGCTCACCGATTATAAGGTTCTTGTTCTCTGTGTGGATGAGGAGTATGTAAAAGACATCATGGGTGAGCACATCAAACATGATGAGACAGGTGCCATTGAATTGGACGATGCTGTGCGTCTTGTCGGTTGCTACAATGGTCTGCGCAAGAAGGTAATGCTGCCTACTAAGCCCGAAATTTCCAATGAGGATGGTGCTTATGATCCCTCGTTGCCTGATTTGTTGGCTCATGATGAGGATTTCCTTATCTCCGACCCGGCACCGATGAAGCGAGCCGTTGCCTTTGCCAATAAAATTGCCATCTCCAAGCACTACACCGAGATGTGGGGCAAAGTGGTGGATGCTATCCGCAAGGATGAAGCAGAGGACAACACCGCATTCCTTGATAGTGAGATGAGGCATGTGGATGGTAACATGGATATGGGTGAGCGTGCTGCTCTTCTCAGTTGGCTCAAGGGCTATTCCGGCACTAATGCCTCTGACGGTGTTTCCGAATGCCGTATCCTGTCCAATGCTCGTTGTTTGTCCGAAGGTGTGGATGTTCCCTCATTGGATGCCGTGATGTTCCTCGCACCTCGTAAGTCTCAGGTGGATGTGGTGCAGTCCGTAGGGCGTGTGATGCGCCGTGCTCAGGATAAGAAGTTCGGTTACATCATTCTCCCCATCGGTGTATCTCCCAAGGATAAGCCTGAGGATGTTCTTGATAAGGACGAAAAATACAAGGTGGTGTGGGATGTGCTGCAAGCCCTCCGTTCTCACGATGACCGATTCAACGCTGAAATCAATTCCATTGACCTCAATAAGGGGCGTGGTAAGCGTATCGTAGTAGGTGGTGTCACAGGCAAGAAGAAAGGCAAACGCACAGGCAAAGACAAGGGGGATGAAAAGGAAAATCAGCCTGATGGAACATTCATTCAGCCCACACTTGAGTTTGACTTTGAACAGGAACTCTCCTCTTGGACAGATGGAATCCTCGTCAGAACCGTCCAGAAGTGCGGTGACAGACGCTACTGGGAGGATTGGGCTAAGAACATCGCCAAGATTGCTGAGCGTCAAATAAGTGCTATCAACGCCCTTTTAGACAAGGGTATCGGCTTGGAGGAGTTCCAACTCTTCCTGTCTGGTCTGCGTGAGAACACAAATCCTGCCATTACCGAAGCGGATGCCATTGAAATGCTGGCTCAGCAGTTCATCAGCCGACCTGTGTTCAATGCCCTCTTTGAGAAGTATCAGTTCGCAGAGAACAATCCTGTCTCCAAGACCATGAACGACATGCTGGACATCGTTCATGATAATACCGATGCTGCTGACCTCCGAGAACTGGAACGCTTCTACCACTCGGTGAAAGACCGTGCTCAGAGCATTGATAATGCTGCTGGTCGTCAGCAGGTAGTAGTGGAATTGTATGATAAGTTTTTCAAGCAGGCGTTCCCAAAACTGGCTTCTAAACTGGGTATTGTTTATACACCCATTCCTGTGGTGGATTTCATTGTGCATTCCGTCCATAAGGTTCTGCAAAAGGAATTCGGAAAGAAGGATGGTCTGGGAGCACAAGGCGTGAAGATACTTGACCCCTTTACAGGCACAGGCACATTTATTGTCCGAGCCATTCAGAGTGGTCTTATCAAGCGTAGCCAACTTCCTTACAAGTATCGTAACGAACTCTTTGCCTGTGAGATTGTGCTGCTTGCCTACTACATCGCATGTGTGAATGTTGAGGTGGCTTATCACGGTGTCATGAAGCAGGATGAATACGAGCCGTTCAATGGTATCTGCTTGACCGATACATTCCGCATGGATGACAACAGTGCTGCTGATAAGGACTTGTTTGCAGCCTTTGAGGATAACGGTGAGCGTGTAAAGAACCTTTGCAAGCAGGACATCCGAGTGATTATCGGTAATCCTCCGTATTCAGGAGGTCAAGATGATGCCAACGAAAACAATCAAAATGATTCGTATCCAAGTCTAGACCAAAGAATCGCAGACACATACGCTTCCAACACCAAAACTGTTTATAATAAAGGTCTCTACAATTCATACATCCGTGCATTCAGATGGGCGTCTGACCGCATAACGGATGATGGCATCCTTGCCTTCGTAACCAATGGTCTTTACATTGATAATAACGCCATGTCGTGTTTTCGTCAGTCTATCATGGGTGAGTTTGATTCTATCTACTGTTTCAACCTCCGAGGAGCAATCCGTGGTAAGGCTAAGAATGATGCGAAGAAGGAAGGTCAGAATGTATTTGACATTATGACAGGAGTGGCAATTATTATCCTTGTCAAAAAGAAGAACCATCCTGCTGGACAACAGGCTACGCTTCACTATCACGACATCGGTGATTATCTCTCTCGTGCGCAGAAACTGGAAATTATACATAAATTTGGTGATTATACTGGTATTCCTTGGCAATCGCTTACGCCTGATGAACATGGTGACTGGATAAACCATAGAATGGAAGAATACGAGCGTTTCCTTCCTATCGGCGATAAGAAAACAAAAGGGAAAAGAACAACAGCGGCTCTTTTCTATAATTTTTCATTTGGTATAACCACAAATCGTGATGCATGGGCTTATAATTATAGTAAGAGCACTGTGTTACACAACATGCATCGCTCTATTGATTTTTACAACAATCAACTGGACAAGTATCACTCAATTACAGGAGAAAAACCAGAAGTTGAAGACTTTATTGATACAGATTCAAAGAAGATTAGTTGGAGTAGAGCATACAGAAATGCTCTGAAACGCGGTCGTAAGCAATTCTATGGAGAGCATTACGCATGTAAGGCTTTTTATAGACCTTATGTAAAACAAATGCTTTATTTTGACAAAAGTGTTTTGAACGATGTGGGTCCCATGCAATCGTTCTTTGCATCCAGAGAAAAAGGAAATCAAGTTATTTGTATCCCTGGATTGGGGTCAAGAAAAGGTTTTTCTTGTTTTATCGCTAATCATGTTGTTGATTTGAATGCATTAGAAGCAGGGACTCAATGCTTCCCCCTCTACTGGTATGAGGAACGCAATGCCGATGCTCCGATGCTTGACCTTGGTATGGAAGCCGATGCTGGTGATTACATTCGTCACGATGGTATCACCGACTTCGGATTGAAACAATTCCGCTCAGCCTATGGAGACCCCAAGATTGGAAAGGAGGACATCTTCTACTATGTCTATGGTCTGCTGCATAGCACAGAGTATCGCACACGCTTTGAGAATAATCTCAAAAAAGAAATGCCTCGCATTCCCTTTGCCAAGGACTTCTGGGCATTCTCCAAGGCTGGCAGGAAGTTGGCAGAACTCCATCTGAACTACGAGACCATTGAGCCGTGGCCTGTCAAGGAGGTATCCAATGGTAACTACCGTGTGACTAAGATGAAGTTCCTCAAAATCAAAAAGGAAGAATTCCGACACACCATTCTCTACAATGATACCTGCACGCTCTCAGAAATCCCTGAGGCGGCTTACGAATACATCATCAGTGGCAAGTCCGCTATTGAGTGGCTAATTGACCGTTACTCTATAAAAACAGATAAGGACAGTGGCATTGTGAATGATGCTAACGACTGGTGCGATGAGCAGGGTAATCCTCGCTACATTATTGACCTCGTGAAGCGTGTGATACGAGTGAGCATTGAGACAATGGCGATAGTCAAGTCTCTGCCTGCCATGGATGAGTTGTAATAGCAAAAAAATCGGGGTTGAAGATACATAGAATGGCGAAAGATTTTGCATATGGGAAAGCGTCGCTTAAATGAGTGTCATAAGGGGGAAGATTCATCGGTAGCGCACATGGATGAAAGACCTCAAAAAAATGCAAAGGAAAAGTTTCGTTCATATAAGGAGAAGGCGGATAGAGGAGACGCTGCTTCACAATATTGCCTTGCAAAATTATATGCTGCCGGACATGGTACAAAAAAGGATTCATCGCAATCAATTCATTATCTCGAGCTGTCAGCGGAGAAAGGGTATTTTAAAGCCCAGAAAACTTTGGTTAAAAGTTTTCTAAAGAAGAGAAAAGCAGACATCTCAGCATTGCTTTTTAAATGGGCTTGGGTAGGCGTAGAAATGAATGAAATTGTAGAAAACCTGCGTAATTTGGCCGAGCGGATATGGAAAACCGGAAAAACACAGGAAGACGTAAAGCTTGCAATACGTATATTGTGGAAAACAGGTGAATATGGGGATTCTTTGTCTTATTATTTGATTGGTCTTATATTTGAGTCGTATCGTAAATATGCGTGGGCATTTCAGAATTTTCAGGGTGCAGTAAATTTAGGGTATGGCGGTGCGCGTTTGAAAATTGCGGAGTTTCAAGAAAGGGGGGATGGCTGTACCAAAGAGCTTGGTGTATACAATCGCCCCGATTATAGGCAAAACTACTGACATTGGGAGTTTACAAGAAAATCACAGTGCTTTGGTGGCAGCGCTGTTCAGGCAAAATAAGGCCGCCATGGAGCTGCAACCGCGGCCGGTGGAGCAGCTGGAGCCGAAAGCGTGATATAAATCAGCCCGCGCATCGGCTTCGCATCACTTCGTCAATCGTACGGTGTACTACGTCAATAAAAATGCCTTCGGAGAGCATCCCGACAAGCATGGTCCGAATACCGCTGCTACCTCTCGGTCCTGACGGGGTTTTCCGGCCATGCCTCCAAGAGTCCCCGAAGGCAAGTGCATTCTGGCACATTGTGTGCCGTGCGTCAAGTGTTTATTGATAACATGACGCAAAAGGGGGCGGAGGGAAGCTGCGCGCGGCTCCGCCACTTGCATGATAGCTCGCTGCGCTCGCATGGTATGCCGATAACGGAGCAGCTCCGGCCGAGAAACGTGGATTATTGATTACTGCCCATTTGCCTGAAAGGCAAATGGGGGGGACTTCGCGTCAGCCCTGAGGGCTGCTTGCTACGCCCTCCCGGGGTGAAACTTCGTTACACTCAGTGAAATCTCGCTAGCGCTCGGTGAAATTTCCGGCTGCGCCGTCAGTGAAACTTCGCGCCTTACGGCGCTCAATAATCAGAGCCCGTGAGGGCGATAAGATTCTTAGGCGGAGGTGCAGCGAGCTTGCCGAGCGAAACCTCCGTTAGAGATACGCGATTGATGGAACCCCGTTGAAAACGGCGGTGACAGAAAGCCGCGTGCCGGGGTATAGTCGCCGTTTTTTCTGACTAGCTGCGCGCGGCTTCGCCGCTCGCATGGTATGCCGGCTAAACAAGGATGGTTCTAACGCTTAGAGCCTATTTTTTTTGGGTTGGCGCAGCACTTTGTACATGGCGCGGCCCAGGGAAGCGTGGTGGCTGAGGGGGAGGTCTGTTTCGTACGCCCAAATCATGACACCGCCGAAGTCGTTATCTTTGGCCCAGTGGCATTTTTCGGAAATGAGTTTGCGGCCGTTGAAGGAGTGCATGGCACCATCGCTGCCGTCTTTCTTTTTGGCGCGGAAGGTGTTGACATCGGGCTTGAGGTTGGGGTACCAGTTGTAGATTTGAGAATAGCCGTATTGGTCGGTGAGTTTGCCTTGCTCGTTGCTGTAGAAGGGCAGGCCGAGCACAACTTTGACCTTGGGCATTTTGAGTTTGTTGACGCAGATGTTGGCTTCTCGCTGGTAGCGCTCCATAGAGGCATGCTGGGCCGCTTGGGAGCCATAGGACATGGTGACGATGAAGTCAATCTGATCGGTCACCTGTAAGGTGGGGATGCGGTAGTTGACGGAGGCGGCGATGCTGATGGAGACGCCGCTGCCGGCCAGCTCCTCACGCAGCTCTGCCAAGAATAAGGCAAATTGGTTCCATTGGTTGGCGTTTTCGGGGTATTCCCAGTCTAAGTCAATGCCTTGGTAGCCGCGTTCAATGGTCCATTTGGCCATGTTGCGTGCCAATTTGCGGCGCACGGCGGGCTTGGTGTTGATGGCGGTGATTTGCTTGTCGATAAAGCCGAAGCCGGCGATGAGGCGTGCGCGGGAGTCGGCCTCTTTGTGCAGGCGTTTAATCTCTGCCAAGGCGGCATCTACGGTCTTTTTGCTATCTCCGCCGCCGGCCCATTGGTAGGTGATGTCGCCTTGGTCGGATATGCTGTAAGCAAAGTGGATGAGGTCTGTAAAGAGGTTGAAATGCTCCGGGGTGAGGTGGATGGCTTTTTCTGACTTACCCCAGCCTTTGACCCAGCGCGGGCGGTAGTACGGGACAATGCGGTGGGGGAAGGGGTATACGCGGCCGATGACGCGCTCTTGAAGCCCATGGGCCAGTTTGATCTCGGGGGTTACCACACTGCCGTCGGCCATTTTGATTTCGGTGCACACGGCATCCACCTTGGCGTTGCGCTTGGCGGTGTCGGGCAAATCATAACTCACCCAGAGGTAAAGCGGTTTGTTGCCCAACTCAATATCGGTTTCAAAGTTGATGCTGCCTTTGGGGGCCTTTTTTTCGGCCTTTTGCTGTACGGGATTTTGGGTATGGGTGGTGAACATATTGCGGTTGCCGGAGCTGCTGAGGCGGGCTACCTTGATTTTGCAGCCGGGGGCGGTTTCTCCCGTGTTGATTTTGACGGCGGTTATTTTTTCTCCGGCGGTGCCGTTGATTTTAAGTTGCAGCACGGGTTGGTTGTTTACCCCGGGGTAAAACACGCCGTGTGTGTGGCGCATTTCTGCCGTGGCGGCATGGGTAAATGTTGCGCCGCAGATGATGCTTGTCAATATGGTTGCCATCCATTTCATGCTGTACAATTTACCACAAGAAACCGGGGTGGGGCAAGCAGGAAATAGCCTTGACTTTCAACAGTCGCTTTGCTACCATGCATGCAGTAGTTTTTTTTAGGGCTGCCGGCGGTATTCGAAGCCGAATCGGTTAGCGCATCGGACGGCGAACCGGCATAGAAATGGAGAAATAGCACCGTGAATGTACACCCGTGTTCTGTGATTAGAGAGGCCGAGCAAGCAAGCTTTGCCGAGGGGCGCACGACATCTGACCAATTGATGGATGCCGTGATTGACCGCCTGTGGTATGCCTTGCAGCATGACCCCGAGTTTGCGGCCCGCAAGATTGAGCGTGTTACCGTGTATGCCGGTAAGGGCAACAACGCGGGGGATGCCATTGGGCTGGCGGCGCGTTTTGATTGCCGTGTGCAGGTGTGCGCCGTGTGTGACCCGGCAGAGTTCTCTCCCGAGACCCGCCGCCAGTATGAAAAATTGCAGAACCGCCCGCAAAAGGAGTATCCGCCCATGCCTGCCATGTTGCAGGGTAACGGCTGCTCTCTCATTATAGATGGTTTGTTGGGCAGTGGCGTGAGCGGCAAGCTGCGTGATGAATATGCCGTGTTGGTAGAAGAGATAAACGCCATACGCCGCTACGAGCCTAACTCTCTGATTCTTTCCATAGATATCCCCACCGGTTTGCAGGCCGACACGGGAGAGACCCTGGGGGCTGTGGTGCAGGCAGATATCACTGCCGCCATAGGCTGCGTAAAGCCCGGTATGCTGGTGGACGGGGCAGAGGACTACGTGGGGCGCATGCTCTGCATACCCCTCCCCATTGTGCCTATGCCCGATGCCGTGGATGCCGTGGTAACGGACCCCCTGAGTGCCTTTGTGTGGCCCCGCAATTACTCTTGCTTTAAGAATAAGGTGGGTAGGGTTAATATTGTGGCAGGCAGCAAAGGTTATATAGGCGCTGCCCAGTTGTGTGCAGATGCCGCCGTGGCGGCCGGTGCCGGGTTGGTTGCCCTGTATTGCAAAGAAGATATTTACCCCATTTTGGCGGCCCGTGTAGCGCCGGCGGTAATGGTGCACCCCGTTAGCTCATACGCCGAGGTACCCGCAGATGGTGCGCAAGCCTTGGTGATAGGCCCCGGCATAGGGCAGCCCGCAGTGGCCGAGGCAGAGGCACTGCACCGCCTGCTCAACAATTTTGACGGCCCCGTGGTGCTGGATGCCGATGGCCTCAACCTGGCCGCCAAGTACCACTGGAACATACCCGAGAACGCCATCCTTACCCCGCACCCGGGTGAAATGCGCCGCTTGTTCCCGCAAGCCGCCGGGCTCTCCCGCGCCGAGACGGTACGGCAGTTTTTGCAACGCACCCCCTGTACCCTGTTGTACAAGGGTGCGCGCTCCATTATTGCCTCTGTCACCTTCCCGTATTTGATTTACAACAGCAGCGGCGGCCCCTACATGGCCAACGGCGGGCAGGGGGATGTGCTCTCCGGCGTCATTGCCGCCCTTGTCACCCAGTGGGGGGATGCCATTTGCGCTACCCGCAGTGCCGCCTATGTGTGTGGCTTGGCCGCCACCCACGCCCGCGCCGCCGCCTCCAATCCCCCCGCCACCCCGGCCTCCGCCATCATCCGCTACCTCCCCACCGCGCTTAAGGCTTAATCAATCATTGAGGGGCAACCGCCACTCAATATCCCTGCGGCATCTGCCGCAATATCATTCTCACTACGGTGAGGATATCACTTTTGCATTCATGCAAAAATATCACAGCCCACGCCTGCGGAAAATGAAAAATCATCCCTATTTGCGCTCAATGCCAATGGGTAAAAAGGAAATTTTGTGCAAAGACACGTTTTGTATTTTGGAAAACGGACGGATAAAAATAACTGAATTTCTGTCATTTGCGGGGGGAATTCGGTTGTGTTAGGGATTATATGCTTGCGTTGGGGGTTGAAACTGTGTAAAATGAGCGCGAATGCGTGTAGCTGCGTTGAGCGGCGGCGCGTATGAAGCGGCAGGGTAGCTTAAGAACCCTGCCACCTGCCGAGGAAGGGATTTTGCCGGTTCCGTCCTTTTGAGGTGAAGCAAGGAGCCGGCACAAGAAGATAGAAAAAGAAAATAAAATGAGTATACATTCCGTATCGTGCGCCGTAGGCGCCAATCCCATCACAATTGAAACCGGTAAGATTGCCCGCCTGGCAGATGGCGCAGTGACTGTTCGTTGTGGTGATACCGTGGTGCTTGTTACCGTTGTGAGTGCCACCAAGATTAAAGAGGGGCAGACTTTCTTCCCCCTGTCCGTAGAATATAAGGAAAAGGCAGCAGCTGCGGGTATGTTCCCGGGTGGCTACTTCAAGCGTGAGGGACGCCCCACGGAGAAGGAGATTCTGACCTGCCGTATGACGGACCGCCCCCTGCGCCCGATGTTCCCCAAGGGCTATTTCTATGACACGCAGGTAATCTCCCTGCTGATGGCTGCCGACGGCGAGAATGAGCCGGATATCCTCAGCATCAACGGTGCTTCTGCCGCTTGCGTGATTTCTGACCTTCCCTTTGCCGAGCCCGTAGGCGCTGTGCGCGTGGGCCGCATCAACGGTGAGTTCGTTATCAACCCCACCAACAGCCAGCGTACGGAGAGTGACCTTGACTTGGTATATGCCGGTTCTAAGGACCAGGTTATCATGATTGAGGGTTCTGCCAATGAGCTGCCCGAAGAGGATTTCATTGCCGCCCTGCGCTTTGCCCAGGAGAATGTAGCTAAGATTTGCGCTGCTCAGGAGGAGCTGCGTGGCCTTTGCGGCAAGCCCACCCGTGAGTACGAGCTCACGCTGGCCAAGCCCGAGTTGCTGGAGATTGGCTACCAGGTGGCCGGCGACCGCATTGAGGACGCTATCTATGCCCCCAACAAGATTCAGCGCCAGAAGCAGGTAGGCGCCCTCCGCGATGAGGTGGAGGCCAAGATTAAGGAGACCTACCCCGAGGCTACCGACTTTGACGTAGAGCAGGTGTTTGAGTACATTCAGAAGAAGGCTTTCCGTATCTCCATTATGGAGCAGGGTAAGCGTGCCGATGGCCGCGCCATCAAGCAGCTGCGCCAGTTGTCTGCCGAGGTGAACGTGCTGCCCGCCGTGGTACACGGCTCTGCTCTCTTCTCCCGCGGTGAGACTATGTCCATGTGCTTGGCTACTCTTGCCCCCATGGAGGAGAAGCAGTACCTTGATAACTACACCGGCTCTGTGGATGAGAAGCGCTTTATCCTGCACTACAACTTCCCCCCGTTCACGGTGGGTGAGACCGGTCGTTTCGGTGGCCAGAACCGCCGCGAAATCGGCCACGGTGCTTTGGCCGAGCGCTCTATTGCCCCGGTGATTCCCGATGAGAATGACTTCCCCTACGCTATCCGCGTTTCCTCTGAGATTATGGAGTCTAACGGCTCTACCTCTATGGCTTCCGTATGCGCCGGCACGTTGTCTCTGTTGGCTGCCGGTGTGCCGCTGAAGCGCCCGGTATCCGGTATCTCCGTAGGTTTGGTGACTGAGTTCGCCAATGAGGGCGACCGCGAGCCTGCCCGCTACGAGACGCTGCTGGACATCATCGGCTCTGAGGACTTCTACGGTGACATGGACTTCAAGCTTTGCGGCTCTGAGGTGGGTGTAACCGGTTACCAGCTGGACCTCAAGCTGCCCGGCATCCCGCTGTACATTTTGGAGGACGCTATCCACCTGGCACGCAAGGGCCGTTTGGATGTGCTGGCCACCATGAATGCCTGCATTGCCGAGCCGCAGAAGATGAGCCCCAATGCCCCGCGCATTGAGTCTACCACCATCCCGCAGGACCGCATCGGTGAGCTCATCGGGCCCGGCGGCAAGAACATCAAGGCTCTGCAGGCCGAGACCGGTACCGACATCAACATTGAGGAGGACGGCACCGTGCGCATCTATGGCAGCCGCCAGGAGGGTGTGGAGCGTGCTCTGTACCTCATTGACCGCATGTTCAAGGAGATTGAAGTTGGTGAGACCTACGAGGGTAAGATTGTTTCTACCAAGGAGTTCGGTGCCTTCATGGAGGTGCTGCCCGGTAAGGACGGCCTTATCCACATCTCTGAGCTGGCCGAGGGCCGCACGCAGAAGACTGAGGATGTGGTGAAGGTGGGCGATATTGTGACCGCCAAGTGCATCGGTATCGATGACAAGGGCCGCGTCAAGATGTCCATGCGCGCCGCTGCCCGCGACCGCAAGGCCGCAGAGGCTGCTGCTCAGGCTGAGTAAAGCCGGATTCGCAGTAATCTTGCACATCCCGAAAAAATAGATTATCCCCCGCGCTTGTTCCGTTTTCCCGGGCAGGCGCGGGGTTTTTTGTGCCCGAATTCGGAGAGCCGGATAAAAAAGTGCAATAAAATTTGCGTTGTCTGCTTTTTTTGATTGCCAAGGAGTGAAATCTGGTGTAAAAGATATATCGAACAGTTGCAAATTTACTTACACCATGTGGAAATACATCATCATCTCATCGTGCGTGTTTCTCGGCACGTCCTATTATCTTTTCTCGCAGAACCACAAGGCTCTGACACAGAGCGGTGGTGAGCTTGCTTTGATTCAGGAGCGTTTTGACAGCGCCGTTAAGTCCAAGACTGATACTTACCAGAGCAAGATTGACGCCGCTTACCGCGATGTGCGTACCGAGTGGCTGACCGGCGAGATTGCCCGCGAGGAAGAGGTTCAGCAGAAGGCTGAGGAAGATGCCGCTCTCGCTCGTTCTAAGGGTGATGAGTATAAGGATGAAAGCGATACTCTCAAGAGTGAGACCGAAACCGTAGAGCGTGAGCTTAAGGATGTGGTCTCTAAGACGGCTGAGGCTGTGGATTTGGACCGCGATAGCGCTGAACCCGCTGAAATTATCGTTGCTGCTAAGGCTCTGATGGATGAAAACAAGGAGCTTGAGGCCAAGATTGAGGCCGAAAACCAGCAGATTGCCTCCCTTGGTGCTGAAAGTGACCGCCTTAACGGCCTTATTGATGCAGCCCGCAAGTTGGGTCAAGATCGTCAGGCTCGTATCTCTCCGCCTGAGCTGAAGTGCTCTGTAAGCTATGTTGACCCCAGCTATGCTTTCATCGTGCTCAATGCCGGTATTGACAACGGTGGTGTGGTTATCGGTTCTCGTCTTGCCGTGATGCGCGGCGACAAGAAGATTTGTGAGCTGAACGTATCTAACGTGCAGGCCGGTGAGTCTATCGCCTATGTAGTGAAGGGCTCCATGCTGGCCGGTGAGCGCGTCAAGGTCGGTGACCGTGTTGTTTCCGTTCGCAACGATAAGTAATTTTTAACATCTGTAGACTATGAAAGCTTTACCCGTTATTCTCTCCGTTACGGTACTCGGTCTTTCCATCGGTGCCTGGTATTATGCTGCCCAGCAGCAGGATATTATGAACATGGCCGTTAAGGTAAGCGGCGGTAACTCTGCCCAAGATGGCATGAGCGCCGTGCAGCGCGAGGCTCGTTCTCAGTCCGATGAAGCCTCTGTGGCTGCCTCTGAGGCTGCCAAGAAGACGCGTGAAAAATACATTGCACTTAACGGTGCAGGCCAAGCTATTGAAAAGCGCGAGGCCGCTGAGCGCCAGCGCGATGAGAATATCAGCTACCGCGATGGTATGGCTGCCGAGCTGGAGTCCACCAAGGAGCGCCATGCCGATGCCCAGAAGCGTGCCGACGAGATGCTGGCTACCATGCGCGAGCTTGAGGATTTGTCCGCCGTGGCTGACCTCAGCGAGGCTGTAGAAACATTCCAGGACGTTGTAAAGAACGCCAAGGAGAAGAAAGAGGAGCTTGTACCCGAGCTTGAGAGCTTGGTAACGGCTCGTGAGGCAGCCACCAAGAAGGTTGCCGATGAGACCACCGAGCTTGCTCGCCTGGACAAGATTAACCGCGATTTCGAGGCCAATTACCGCAAGAATGCTCAGGAGTATGTTGTGCGTGTAGTTGACCCCGCCCGCAATATCATCATCTTCACCGCTGCTAAAGACAGCGGCTTGGTTGCCGGTGATACCACCCCGCTCATCGTTAAGCGCAACAAGACCACCATTGCTACCTTGCGCGTAGAGAGCATCAAGAACAATGAGGTGGTTGCCAAGTACACCGTTGCCCCCGGGCAGAAGATTCGCGTGGGTGACAACATCATTCACGAGAAGCCGCACGGTTCGTAATAGCCGTGTTGCGCATACGCAACTGTTTACTGATTGCCGCCGTGGGGAGACCCCGGCGGCAATCTTTTTGGTGTAATGCAGGGGGGGCTGTGCCATGAGCTTGCTTGGTGATGATGCCGCTGCAAGCTCAATGCCTTGTATAGGGTAAGTGATAAAGCGTAAAAATGTTAAATGTGTCATATTACGGGCGGGGGTGTTTTGCCTGTGAATTGAGCTGGATATGCAGGGAAAAATATGCTAGGATACAGGCAGCTTCAATACACGCCATGAATAAGATAACCGTACTTACAGGAGCCGTTGTTTTTGCCGCCCTTGCTGCATCTTGCCAGCGCAGTCTGCCCTTGGTGCCCGATAGCGGCCGTGAGGTGGTGCGCCCGCAGGGCACTACCAGCGTTGAGAAATCTTGGAATGCCCCGACCCGCAGCGAAGGCGATGCCGTGCTCGGCCCGCTGAGCAATGTGCGCCGCTGATTCTGCAACGGTATTACCATGCGCCGCAACGAACGAGCCGCCATTGTGTTGGATGCGCTGGAGCGTGCCTACCCGCAGCCGGGGTGTCCTCTGCACCATAGAGACCCCTTTACGTTGCTGGTGGCAGTGATGCTCTCTGCCCAGTGTACGGATGCGCGCGTGAACATGGTAACGCCCGCCTTGTTTGCTGCGGCCCCCACACCGCAGGCTATGGCGGCCCTGACATGGCAGGAGGTGCGCGAGTATATTGCCACTTGCGGCCTCACGCAAACAAAGGCCAAGCGCTTGGTGGAAACCTCTAAACTGCTGGTGGAACGCCACGGAGGGCAGGTGCCTGCCACCTTTGAAGAGCTTGAGGCCTTGCCCGGGGTTGGCCATAAAACGGCATCTGTGGTGATGGCTCAGGCTTTCGGTATGCCGGCATTCCCGGTAGATACGCACATCTTCCGCTTGGCGCGCCGCTGGCAGCTCAGCCGTGGTAAAACGGTGGAGGCCGTAGAAGCTGATTTGAAAAAATGTTTCCCGAAATCTCTGTGGAATAAGCTGCACGTGCAGTTTGTTTTATGGGGAAGAGAGCACTGCCCGGCGCGCGGTTGCAAGCCGACTTGCCCGATATGTGCGCGCTTGGGTGTGGCATAAAGTGTGCTTTTTTAGCTGTTTTTGATTGACATTTACATCAAAAAGTAGTTTCATATCCGCCCGAAAGTAACACGTTATGCTTGTTTCTCAGCTAAAATCAAAAATTCATCGCGCTATGGTTACCCGTGGCGACGTGGAGTATGAAGGTAGCATAGAAATACCGCAGGATCTCGTAGAGGCAGCCGGCATTTGGCCGGGCGAGAAGGTGTTGGTTGCTTCCATCACCTCCGGTAACCGCTTCGAGACGTATGTTCTTGTCGGGCCTCCCGGCACAGGACAGATTATCATTAACGGTGGTGCTGCGCACCTCATTAAGGCCGGCGAGCGCGTGGTTATTATGAGCTTTGCGCTTGATGATAAGCCTATCACCCCCACGCGCATTGTCTGCAACGAACTTAATGAAATCATTGCTTAAGACTTTACAAACAACTTTTAATCTGATACAATCACCGCCATGCTTTTAGTCACTTTCAAATACATCGTATTCGCTCTGCTCATGATTGTATGTGCCATGCTTCTTTTGCTGGTACTCATGCAGCGCCCCAAGCAAGAAGGTCTCGGTGCCGCTTTCGGTGCTCAGATGACGGATCAGGCCTTCGGTGCTCGTACTACCGATGTGCTGAAAAAGGGTACAATTTTCTTCGGTTCTCTGTTCATGATTCTTTGCTTCTTGCTCAGTGTGCTGATGCTTAATGAGCACCACGACAAGAACAAGTCTACCATTTTGCAGAACCAGCCCAAGGCCGTGTTGCCCGTAGCTCCTGCCGCTGAGGCTACCACTACGGAGGCTCCCGCTGCTGAGCAGCCCGCTGAAGAGGCTCCCGCCACGGAGGCCTCTGCCACTGAGCAGCCTGCCGAAGAGGCTCCCGCCACGGAGGCCCCTGCTGCCGAGCAGCCCGCTGAGGAAGCTCCTGCTGCTGAGGCCCCTGCCACCGAGCAGCCCGCAGCCTAATTCCCCGTTTACATACATCAAAAAACAACGGCATCTCGCAATGAGGTGCCGTTGTTTTTTATCTGTTAAGCGTGTAGGCTTACGAGCCGGTCTGAATATAAAGTATGGCAGAGGCCCAGAGCGTGTTTTCCATATCTTTTAATGTGCGACAATGGTTGATGACGCGTCTTTCGGTGTCGCCTATGGGGGTAAGGGCGTCTGCTTGGGCCAGATATTCTGACCAGAACTTCCCGAAATCAACGTTTTTAGAGCACGCAATGGCAAGAATGGTATCTGTGCCGAAGGGGGGCTCTACGTATATCTCGTATGTTCCGGCGTCACCCGGCGGGGGGAGTTGCACTTCTGTTTGAGCCGGGATTTTATTGTGTGCACCACCTACGCCGGGTAACAGCAGTACCCCCTGTTTTTCGCTGTCGTATTGAATCAGGTAAAGGTAGCAGTCTGCTTCTGCCGAAACACCAAAACGGAGAAGATCGCCTTCTTCCAGCGTTTCGGTAGTGTTAAGCAGGCTCAGATTAAGCTCGAAATCGCTCGGCAATCCTAATTCGGATGCCGGTATGGAGGGCGGACGAATAATTCTTACATCGCCCACGGGGCGTCTGTGTTTCAGCTCCTTGGGTGGTGCAATTTCTGTTTCTGTGTTCAGTTTTCCGGCTGCGGTGTAGAATGGACGCGGTGCAGCACGCTTAACCAATGCTTTGCGGGGCGGCGGCGGAACAAACTTTCTCTTAGATGAGGGGTCGTTGCTTCCCGGGGTGAGTAATTTGAGAACTTTGGGTTTCTGTAATTGTGGTTGCGGAGCCTGTTGGATGGGCTGTACCGGTTGTGCTTTAGTCTGTTGGGGAGTGGGGGCAATAGAGGTTGTTTTTGCAACAGCCTGTGTTTTGCGTGGAGTGTGTGGCTCCCGGGAAGGAGGCGTATTTACATGTATAGGTATGGCTTGGCTGCCGGATGCATGGTGGGGAGCCGTCTTATGGTGAGGCTGTTCTTTCGGTATATTTGTTGTATGGTGCGTAGGCGCAGGAACATGGTGTGCGACATGGTGCACATGTTGTTCTTTTGCACCGTGGGTGTGTTCGTACTCTCGGTGCGTGTGCGCATGGTGTCTGCGCTCCTCCTCATAGTAATCACGGTCATGCGCGTGGTGAGAGCGGTGGCGCGGCTCCTCGTCGTAGTAATCGCGGTCATGGGCGCGGTGAGAGCGGTGGCGCGGCTCTTCCTCGTAGTAATCGCGGTCGTGTGAACGGTGGGAGCGGTGGCGCGGCTCTTCCTCGTAGTAATCGCGGTCGTGTGAACGGTGGGAGCGATGGCGTGGCTCTTCGTCGTAGTAATCGCGGTCATGTGAGTGATGAGAGCGATGGCGCGGCTCTTCCTCATAGTAATCGCGGTCATGGGAGTGGTGAGAGCGGTGGCGCGGCTCATCCTCGTAGTAATCGCGGTCGTGCGAGTGGTGAGAACGGTGGCGCGGTTCGTCCTCATAGTAATCGCGGTCATGAGCGTGGTGAGAGCGGTGGCGCGGTTCATCCTCATAGTAATCGCGGTCGTGCGAGTGGTGAGAGCGGTGCCGCGGTTCGTCCTCATAGTAATCGCGGTCATGGGAGTGGCGAGAGCGATGGCGCGGCTCCTCCTCGTAGTAGTCACGGTCATGGGAGTGGCGAGAGCGGTGGCGCGGCTCGTCTTCATAATAATCGCGGTGTGAAGGGTGGTGCTCCTCGGCATCTACATAATCTTCCTGCGCGGAATCGGAAACATCGGGAGACGGTTCTTGAGGTTGTTCATCTGCCTTGTATTCAATAGACAAATTACAGTTGCCGATGCGGTAAACTTTGCCCGGTAAGGCAATAATTTCAGAGACTCTGTTATCATCCTCATAGATACCGTTGCTGGAGTTATTATCGGTAATCAGCACGCAACCCATTCCGACCGTGAGAATACAGTGAATGCGCGAAAGATGCATCTCGTTTGTGAGCGCAATATCGCAATCAGCGGAGCGCCCTAAGGTATAACTTGAACCCGGTGAAGAATCCAAGTTGAAAACATTGCAAATATTATCGCTGTTGATGATGGTGAGAGAAAGCATGGTGTCAATAGTCTATGGTAATACCCTTTTCAGAAGCTTGCTCTTGCAGTGCATTCAGCAGGAGGTCTCCTAAGTTTCCGGAGCTTTTTTGTGATTTATATAAGTCAAGGAGTTGCGTGCGTCTATCGGCTTCTTGTTGCAGGAACGCTATGATTTGTTCCTCGCTTTGGCCGCGCAGGCTGATGGGGAGGTTGCCGATACCGCCTAAGTCTTCCAATGAGAAGTTGGCTCTGTCGCTGTGGCGGTATATTTCAATGGCATCCCAATCATAGCCTTGCAATATGCGCTCTTTATTGTCTCTGGCCCATTTGTGCAGCAACTTGAGATCATGAGCGTTGGGGCCGTTGGCTTTGTTGAGCATGCTGATGTATTTGCGCTGGGTAGCCGGGGAGCCTATAGGCAGAGGCTTGCAATTGTGTAACCCTTGGAGGGTTTTCAAAACATCTTGTGCCGTAGCAGGTTGTGTATTTGAATAATTGAAATCCATGTGGAGACCGATACCGTTGCCCATGGCGGCTGCTTCTTCCCACTCTGCGTTTCTGCCACCACAGTGTATGGTGTTGACGATGATGTTTTCTTTGGTGGCCTCGCGGATGGCGCTGCGATAGTCAACCATGCCTTGGCTGAAAGGCTCATTGCCTGCAATGAAGATAACTTTGAGCATGTCATCGCGGTCTCGGCGGTTCCATTCAAAGTTGTGCACGGCATAGGCAATGGCTGCGCCGCATTCTTCGTTACCGCCATCGCATGCTACGGTGGCGAGATTAGACTTAATCTTGTTCACTGCCGTTGTGAAAGGGCTAAGCTTCATGGGAGCGCCGTTTTGGGCACCTTGCCCGTATATCACAATGCCTACGTTGACTTTGGTGTTCTTGCCGTTCAGTTTGGCTTTGCTCAAGGTTGTGAGCACATCTTCCATACAGGCAGAGGCTGCTTGGAACAGAGAGTTCATACTGCCTGAGGCATCGAGCAATAAAACTACTTGAATGTCATCGTTAAAGCCGGCTCCGTGCCCGTCGCCGTCACCGAATCCATCTCCGTCGCCGTCTCCTATGCCATTGCCGTCACCTAAGTCGGCTGCGCCTAATCCGATGTCTGCCAAGCCCTCCAACCCGGTCATGCCATCGCTCATGTCTTCAAAATGAGTGGGCAAATCAAATGAGAACTGAGAGGTATCGGCAATCAGAATGTCGGAGGGCGGGGAAGCCATGGCATCGGCAGATGCGGCTGCTGATTCTTCCATGGAGTTTCTCTTGGATTGCGATGTTTTTTCTTTGACGGGGGGCACGTAGCTGACAAATGTTTTGTCGCCTTCATCCATCAAGTATATCTTTAAAACGTAGAGCACAATGGCGCTAATCAAGATAAACAGAAAGGCACTGCTCAGTGCCATGCTGAGCATTTTTCTGAAGATTGATTGGCGTTTCAGTTTTACGACATTGGTGGCGCGTATATGTATGGCCATGGGAATTAGTCTTTCTTTTGCTGTTACAGTCCTGCTGCTTTCAATGCGGCGGTGGCAGCTTTGTCTTTAACCAAGTCTGCGTAATATCGGGCAGTATGCCCATCTTGGTCCTTTGCTTTTAAGATTTCAGGCGGGCTGTCTTTTATAGCCTCGTTCAGCATGTCTGCGTTGGCACATAACGCTGCATGCATCAGTACCGTTTCTCCGCGTGTATTTTTTTGGGAAGGTGAAGCTCCCAATTCTTTAAGGGTGCGGTATAGCTCAACATCGCCGCGGCGTGCAGCCTCATGCAGGGGTAAATTACCTTCTTTGTCTTCTCTTGATACAAGTTTGGCGTTTTTCTTGGCTACTTCTTTTGCGCAATCGCTTGAGGTAAAACGTATAATCATGCAGAAGTAGGAGGCTCCGCTCGGTAACTCGGTCTGGTTGTTCGATGCCGCGATAGATAACCATTCGCCCAAACAGTCGGCGCTTTCGGTTTTCATTAACTGTTGAAAAAGAGTGCTGCCGTCCGAAAGAATGATGTTTGTATCCTTTAACTCTCTCAATAACTCTAAAAGTGCCTCTATGTTATTTTGTTCTATCGCCAATTCAACAAGGCTGGAACCGGTGCTTGCCATTCCATCTGCTTTGGCACCGTGCATGAGCAATTGGCGTACCAAGGCGTTTTTCTTGTTGGTGATGGCAATTTCCAATGCTGATTTTTGGCCGGTTTTCAGTGTCCAGTTCGCGTCGGCGCCACTATCCAGTATTTTCTGTATAGCGTTTGCATCTTGCGCCGTGACCGCGACTTCCCATTCGGATTTGATGTAGTCTGTGAGTGCGCTGCCGCCACTTCTGAGCTCATAATCCAGAGCAATTCTATCGTGGCTGTCTATGAGAGACAAGTCCGGGTTGTCCTTTAAAACCAGCTCGGTGGCTTTATCATTTCCCAGCCCGGCTACCAACATAATCAGGGTGCGACCCTCCGGGTCTCGGGTATTGATGTTGCCACCTTTCCCGATTCTTTTCGTAAGAGTGCGGATGGCATTCACCGTTTTATGACTGCGCTGCCTTTCTTTGGTAATATCTTTCTTCAGGAAACGCACGTACTCTTTCTGAGATTTATCGTTTTTGAGTCGTGAGAGCTCTTGCTCCATTTCAGATAAACGTGTACTACCGTTGGAAATTAATCTCAATAATGTAGAGTCATCCAATGCTTGTACGGTAAATGACGACCCCGCAAGTGCTATACCTGCAAGAATATACAGTCTGAGTTTGTGAAAACGGGAGAGATGCATGAGAATAGAACTCTATACTACCAGTTATATTGCCCTACTGCAAGCTCAGAGTGCGCTTATGAGTCGTTTTTTCTTGTAATACATAGGGTGATGTGCTATTTGTTATGCATGAAACGGTGGATGATACCCATAGCCGCTACCTCCCTGCTGCTGCCCTCATGTATGGTAACAACTTCTGTTGCTACAGCTAAGAGTTGTATTTATGAGCCTAAGCATAATGATGCGCAACCTATGCAAATTTATCGCAAAGGTAACTCCTTTTACCTTAAAGTGTCAGTGCGTTATGTGTGCGAGGAGGATAAGCTGCTGATTGGCGGGATGATGGCGGTGCCCGATAGTGAGGTGGAGCTGCCCGTGGGTTATCATGATGAGAAATCGCCCCAAACCATGTATGTGCTGATGGATGAAGAGGCGGTGAAGCACTATACGGGTGTGTCCCCTAAACCGATAAAAGGGCCTGTTCCCCGGTATTACTCTGCCGAGGATTGGGATGCATCTGCGGCAACGTTGTGCAAGTTGATTCGCCCGCTGCCGAAGAAAAGAATTAATGTAAGGGGTAAAGATGAGGCGGAGTGTTGGTTATGGAAAGCCAAAGATGAACAATGGGATGAACTTCACATTTATGTACCCTCTACTTATGGGTGGGATGCCGTGTACAAGTTACCCATGGTGGCAGTGCTGGCAGTGGGGGTGGATATACCTTGCACGTTGGTAGCAAATGCGGGGCTTATCGGGGCTTCTTTGTTGGTAGCTCCCGTGGCGATTGTGTCTCAGCAACAACAGCAGGGGTGCGAACTCCCGGAACCGCCAGCCCCTCAAGAATAAATAACCATG
>JAFYUT010000020.1 GCA_017549485.1 Akkermansia sp. | reverse complement strand
ATGCCACCAAGCGCAAAATAGGCCGCGTGTTTGATGACCGCGTGTACCCCCGCTTCTCCATCCTGAACCCGGAGCTCACCCTCACACTCCCCCGCTATCAAATGGTAGCAGGCTGTTTCGATATCATGTCTCACATCTTGGAGCAGTATCTCTCCGGCACAGATGACAACACCAGCGACTACATTGCCGAGGGGCTTATGCGCTCCCTCATCACCGCTTCCCGCGCAGCTGGCGCCAATCCGCAGAACTACGAGGCCCGCAGCAATATCATGTGGACGGCTACTTGGGCGCTGAACACGCTCATTGCCAAAGGGAAAACAAATGACTGGATGGTGCACATGATGGGCCAGTCCGTCGGTGCCTATACAGATGCCACACATGGCATGACACTGGCCGCTGTTACCTTGCCTTACTTCCGCCATATCCTCCCCTGTGGGCTGCCCAAGTTCAAGCGTTTTGCCGTCAATGTATGGGGCATATCCGCAGAGGGCAAGACGGATGAAGAAACGGCCTTAGCCGGGCTGGAGGCCATGAAAGCGTGGATGCAGGAAATTGGCCTTGTGCTGTCCCTGCGCGAGCTGGGTACCACCGAAGATATGCTGGATGGCATTGCCGAAGGCACCTTCCTGTTGCGCGGCGGCTACAAGCCCGAGCTCACCACCGCAGAGGTACGAGAAATCCTTGCAGAAAGCATGTAACTCCTTCATTTTATGAAAAACATACTCATTATCTCCGGGCACACGGATATGAACGACTCCGTGGCAAACAAGACCATCATGAGCATTCTGGAAGAAAAACTTCCCGAGTGCCGCACGGTATACTTGGACCGTCTGTACACGCATAAGCCCATCGACGTAGCGGCCGAGCAGCAGAACCTGATGTGGGCAGACACCATCGTACTGCAATTCCCCGTGTTTTGGTTCTCCATGCCCTCCCTCATGCACCGTTGGATGGAGGAGGTATTCCTGCATGGCTTCTCGCACGGCTCCTCCGGTGACAAGCTGAAAGGCAAAACAATGGCACTTTCCTACACCACCGGTGCACCGGCAGACTGCATGAACTGGGATGATTTCTTCCACTTCTTGCGTAGTGCTTGCCAATTCACCGGCATGAACTACGGCGGCACCGTGCATACGGGCTCTGTATCCTACAACCTGAGGCAGGACCCGCAGCAGCTTGCGGATATCACGCAGCGAGCCACGGCCCACGCGGAGAAACTCATCGCCCTGCTGCAAGCATAAAACAGCACATTATCTTAACACAAATCAGGCGTCCGGCCTCACCGCCGGGCGCCTGATTTGCGGATACGATGGTCTCCCCTATTCCCTGAAGGGCCGTCGCCCACTTTCGGACTTCGCTCTCACCCCGACGAATGGACATCGTGTAGGGGGAACTTTCGTCACCTCGATTACTTTTTAACTACAGCATCCACCACTTTATCTATTGAATAATATTTGAATGCGTACTTATAATTCTAACGGGGGCCGCTTTTAGGATTTAGGATTGTCTCCTGCACCAAACCAACAACCTCTACCTGTAAAAAAGCCTATTCCTCCACCCACTATTCCCAATGCTATAGGAAGCAAATAACAATAATCATAAATCGAATATCCTGCATAAAATCCTATGATTCCCCAAAACAAGGCGGCAATTACGGCAGGGAAATAATATTCAAATTTATCCCAAGATGTTTCATCCATAAACAACCCGATAATCCCGCCCAAAAAGCCCAAAACAAGACTAGGCCATATAATCTCACAACCTAAAACATTAGTTATAAGATTGGGCCATTTGTTTTCGAGTCCAAAGATGCGTATTAAAAGAGTTGGCATGTAATAAAATAATGAGGCTCCGAAGAATACACTTATTACACGACATATTATTTTTATCATAAAGGAAAATTCTATTTTAAGTAATGGGATTCATATTTTGACTGTAGATTCCGTTATAGAAGCTTCTACTGCATTACCTCAATCTAAAGCGAGCGTACCAATTTTAGCAAGCAAAGTCAACATTAATATGCAGCCCTAATTTTTACTAATGTCGGCACTGATTTTTCCTCCTAGTTACCGAGATGTCCCCCTTTGAGAGGGGGACGGCACCCCTCCGTTTTGTACTAAAACGGCGTTTTCCCATCCAAACCCCTAGTCCTTTTCCAAGTCCTGCGAACTCATAGTTTCTCAATATCCCCCATCTTACAAAACGAAAAAAACAGCTCTCTCGCACTAAATAGTTGACAAACAACTAAAAAAATGATACATAGAACCTGCCATGGCACGCTGACGCCTCTGTTCTTCTTACCTGAGAAGAAGCAAGCGCAACAAAGCGTGCCTTATTTTTTATGCCTCAGCAACCATACAGCCATCCTTTCCTGAGCTATGATGACTTGTCTCGCCTGCTCATACAACGCGGCATGCGGGGCGATTTTCATGTCATCAGACAAAGGTTGGAAGATGTAGGATACCAGCGTCTTCAGGCTTATTGGGGTACAACAGCCCAAGGACAGATTCGAACAGATTTTGATACAATAT
>JAFYUT010000019.1 GCA_017549485.1 Akkermansia sp. | reverse complement strand
CGACTTGACGACAGGTATAAGATACTTCAACTCATCCACGCCCATACCTGCGGCATCTGCCATGTAAATGTATCGCTCACAGGTGCAAACAAAATCCGGTAGTACGGGTGAGCAAGGCAGCAGCTCGCTGCATAGGTAGGGCAAGGTACGCCCGGTGTTGATACCCCAGCATACTCCATAGGCACGCAATGCTGCCATTTTTTCAAAGAACGCTGCCGATACGGCGGGGCCGTTTTCTTCTCTCAGGGTGCCGTCAAAATCAAGCGATACCAGCAGGCGGCATGGCACGGTGCAGGGGGCGGCAGAGCCCGGTATGATGCTTCCCTCCGGCGGTAAAGTCATGGCGTTTGAGGGTCAGCCGGCAGGGGGCGGTGATACAATCTCTGCCGTGTCATCATCTTTAAGCCCATCTGCCTCTTGCAGGCGTGAGACTGACTTGTAGGTCTGTGGTACACGCTTACCGGAGTTGAGCAACTGTGTCACGTTCTTATCAAGAGATATGCTGTAATCATTGCCGAGACACCCCTCGGGAATCTCTTCATTTTCGCTGCGCATGTGGATTTCCACTCGGCGATTCAACTTTTGCTCGTCGGCAGTCCCCTTGGTGTTGACGATGGGTGAATTGGCGGCGCAGGCGCGGATATAAACGCGTTCTGTCGGTACCCCGGCATCACTGAGCCATTGGCGCACAGCTGCAGCACGTTGGATGGAAATGAAGGCGTTTTTGGCTTTGGTGCCGATGCTGTCTGAGTGGCCTTCAATGATGAAGTGTGTGTTCAGGTTAATCTGAATCAGGGCGGCCAGCTGTTGCAGACTTACCAAGGCTGAGGATTTGAGGCTGCACTCGTTGAAGTCGAACAAGAGGTCAGCACCCAATCGTGCCACACCGGATTGTGAACCCAAGTTGTTTTGGCCCAGAAGTTCGCTGAGGGTGCGCGTGTCCTCCGGCATGTTTTCCATACCATTGCGCGCCGCTTCTTTCAAGTCATTTTCATCCAATGTGTTACCCTCGCTTTCGATATCGCTGTTCTGCGGGGCAAGATTAACAATGGTATCATTAGCGTTGAGGGGGACGGGATCCGGATTCTCCATGAGCTCTTGCTGCGGAATTGCCGCAACTTCGGGAAGCTCCATGCTCATCTCGGACGGTGCCGGGGCAGGGGCTTCCAACGGTTTGAGATAGTCATTCTTTTGGGCAATATCTGCTTTGACTACCAATTGGGTATCACCGGGGCGCATTTCAAGCTCGGTCAGCTCCGTATCCAGCAAGTCCACATCCTGGGGCTCCAACTCTTGCTCGGTCAATGCTTTATCCTTGGGCTTTTCTTCCTCTATCTCAGGTTCGGGCAAATCTAAGGTCTCTTTTTTTACCTTAAAGTAGACGCGCTTAGTCTCATCTTTTACCTTGTCGGTATATTCATCCGTAGACTTCAGCGTATAGTTGAAAATACTGGGGGCCAGCAGGTAAGCAACAATATGTACCACCAATGCCGCAGCTGCGGCACCGAGTGCCACGGGCATCATGTCTCGTTGGCGGGTAAGCTCGTATCCTTGGCGCCTGCGGTTGGCGCCTTTGGTGGTTTTTCTTTTGATGGGTTTGGCGGAAGTCTTGCTCATATTGCGATGATTGAGGCTCAGAGTTGCGTGTCAGGTGTCAGTATCGGACGATTCGGTGTGCTGACATGCGGTTTGTCAATGGAAGTGAGAAAAATATCATGCAGCCAATAGATGATAGCCGTGTAAACGGAGTTTTCATCGGGCTTGAGGTGAAGCTCAATATCGTACGTGCGCTCGTTTTCGCCTTGGCCTACCGTGCAGTGTTGAATGCGGGTGGTGGCACCGGGTGCATCGTCCTCGGTGGGGAGAGCCCATACCTCTTTGGTGTCGCTGGGTAACTGGCGGTATATAGTGAGGGCGTCGTTGATGGTGCGGATGGGGTTATCCTGCTGTAAACTGATGATGAGAGCCGGGGTGTCTCGGTGCAGGTTGGTAGCGCTGTCTACCGGAACGACATCGAAGCATTCAAAACCTACGGAGCGGTTGATGTATACATCCATGAGCGCCAGTTTTACTTGGCTTAAGATGCTCTCGGGCATGGTGCGGCTGATGGATTCTCTTAATGAGGCCAATGCATCTATGGATACAATGCCTCGCAAGCGGTCATCCTTGGCGGCAGCTTGCAGCAGCATGCCTGCACCGTATCCTTGTCCTACGGCTATGATGATGGGGCGCTCTTTTCCACAGCGCTTTACCAGCTCATCAATCAACAGCGGTACATCTTCGCACTCTTTGAGCCCGTGGGTACAGAAGCTGCGGGCGCTGTCTTTGCCGCGGGGCTCCCACAAGATGCAGCGGATGCCGGCGGCCGTGAGATACTCTGCCAAGGGCAGGGCGGAGCGTATGCCGTGGTCCCAATCCACACATACCAAGGCGTAGTCAATATGCTTGAGCTTGTCTGTTTGGCGGTTGTTGAGGCCGGACAGCACCGAGCGCTGGCGCGAGGAGTCTTCATCGTCCTTTTCGGCAATGACCGCAGTAACAGGGGTGCCATCCCAGCCGATGAATGAGATATCCGTAAAACGTATGCCCAAATGCTGCTCGGGGACGGCGCTCAGATTTTTGTATTCTTCATTGAGTGGCAATAAGATTGGTTCTGTTAAATTGCCGATGTATTGCCACACCCACAGTGCGCCCGTGACCGGGATCAATATCGCGATCAGCAGCAATATGTACAGTGGGCGGAAAATTCTCATCTTATGCGCGCGCAGATTATACCAGCGCCACGCCTTTATCGCAACCGCAAATTATGTCAACCTGTTTGCGGTTCTCCGCCTTACGTATGGGCGATGCTCTTGAGTTGTTGTTTCTTACTGCATGTGCAGAATCCATGCCTTGAGCAAGGTATATGCCCCGGTGGTACATTGCCACAGGCTCTCTCCGTACGCCGCCGGGGTGATTAGCCCGAAAATCATCAGAATACCGATAAGCAGCAGGAGATTAAGTAAAATGATAATCAATAGTGAAAATATCAATCCGTTGTCAAACAAATCCGGTTGTCGCTCTTGTACAATGCTGTATGCCGTCCAAAACAGGTGGTATACCAGCCAGAACCCGAACCCGGCGTAAAACCACGCCAAGTAATGCTCAAAGGGGCTGATGGCATGCATGCCCCATATCACGAGCATCCACACCAGCATCCAAAACGGGATGAAGTATGGTGAGAGAGCTATAAACAGGTTGCTTTTGTTAGTGAGCACATAGCCGCCCTCGGTGGCACTTACTTTCATGCCCTTGATTTTGCCACCGCACAGAAGTATGGCAATGGCGTGCGTAAGCTCATGCCCCAGCACATACACGTACATGGAGGCGCGGCGGTTCATACCCATGATAGCTATCACGAGGTAGAGCCCCCCTCCTATCAGGGTAAACCATATAGGGGTGCGTAACCAAAAGCGCACATTCTCCGTATCTGCTGCGCTGTGCCCGATACAGTGTATGAACGCGTATACGATGATGGCATTGAGCGGCAGCAGTAAACACAGACCTATCAACATTCTCAGTAATCGTGAAAACAGAGAAAGTTTGCCGGGTTCGGTATCTTGAGGAAATCGTTTCATGTGTGCCGGTAAGGCTTGTGGTCGGTAATGTTCGGCCTCTTCGGGGCGCGCCAAATCAGCCCGCCAATCACCGAACTCCGGTTGTTGCGCATGCGGGTGCAGGTTGCTCCTGGGGGACTTGTTTATCATGAACGGGGAGATTGTGCCGGTCTGATATCCTGAATTGACATGGAGACCGAGGTGCGCCCACGCCATACGTTGCGGTCTATGGTGAAGGCAATATCCCACGGTGGGTCGGGTAGGTGTACCGTTCCGCCGTTGAAGAACATGGCATCACACTCGTGGTTGCCTTGGCGCAGGCTCAGTTTAAGGTGGTTACCTTGCAGATGCCGCGGGGCGTCCGACAACATGACATTGCGACTCATGAAAACGGGCTGCGGGTTGGAATTGCCGAAAGGCTCCAGCAACTCATAACTATCCAACAAATCCAAGGTCAGCTCAGCCAGTTGCACCTCGGCATCTATGTGCAGTTTGGGTTTGAGTTGGTCTGCATCGGCGTGTTGCTGTACATAGGCATCAAAGGCGCGGCGGAAGTCATCTATCATTTCCTCTCGTATCACCAAGCCGGCTGCCATATCGTGCCCGCCGCCGGATACCAGTGTATCTGCACAGGCATGAATGGCTTGCACCAGCGATACCCCGGGTATGGAACGCCCGGAGCCCTTGCCCAAGCCGTTTTCATCCAGCGAGATAATAAAGGTGGGCTTATGATAGCGGCGCATGAGCAGAGAGGCCACAATGCCCACAACGCCCGGGTGCCATGTGCGTGAGCCCAGCACAATCACACGGTCTGTTGCCGGGCTGAAGTGCTGCTCCAGCATTTGTGTTGCTTCGGCGCGTATTTTTTCCTCTTCTTGTTGACGGGCACGGTTGTGAGCCTCCAGACAATGGGCCAGTTGCATGGCGCGGGTGGCATCTTGGGTCATGAGCAACTCCAGCGCATCGGCGGGTGAGTCCATGCGCCCGGCGGCGTTGAGACGGGGGCCTATGCGGAATGATACATGGCTGGCACTGGGGGTGCTGCGCATTCCGGTTACCTCATTGAGGGCCCTTAATCCGGTGTTGCTGCCACGGGCCATGACTCGCAAGCCGTGGCGTGTGAGCAAGCGGTTCTCGTTGACCAGCGGCACAATGTCTGCCACTGTGGCAATGGCCACTATGTCCAAGTATTCTTTCAGGTCAAAATCCGTAAGGCGCCGACGCTTGAGCATGGCGTGTGCCAGCTTGAATACAACACCCGCGCTGCACAGGTAGGTGAGGGGGCTTTCATCCTCCAGCTTGGCATTTACCACAGCCACAGCGGGGGGGCGACCGCGGGTGCTGCTTTCGTGGTGATCCAGAATGATGACATCTATCCCAATGCTGTTGAGGTACTCGACCTCATCTACGGAAGAGGTGCCGCAGTCTACGGTGATGATGAGGCCGGGCTTCCCTCCGCATATTTCGATGGCGCGGCGAATGCCGTCCTCGCTCAAGCCATAGCCTTCTTTTGTGCGCACCGGGATAAAGCATGCGGGCTCCAACCCGTATGCCGTCAGGATGGCATGCAGCAGCGTGACGGAGCTTACCCCGTCTACATCATAATCGCCGTAGATGCATACGCTCTCGCCGTGATCTGCTGCGCGGAAGATGCGCTCAACGGCGGCGTCCATCTCCCGCATATCAAAAGGGTCCCCTAAATCTGCTAGTCGGGGCCTGAGGAATTGTTCTGCCCGGTGCGGCCCCCGTATCCCCCTTTGCGTCAAAAGCTTTCGCACGAGCGGCGGTAGCTGCTCGTTTAATTCGGCGCCAAAGTCGGCCACGGTGTCCGTCGGGTTTAATTCCCAACTGAACTTCGTACTCATGGCTACACTGTATCATGAGAGATATACGGCGTCAAGGTAAATCGCGATATGCTCCGCAAATTGTGGTTTGACCTTTGCCCTGTAACATGTTAACATATCAACCATGAAAACGGAGCAGGTGATAAAGCTGGTGGTGTGTGGTGGAGTGTTGTTGTTGGGCGCGTGTGATGCCCCTCAGGATTCCCCCGACAGGGAGCCGGATAAATCCCAAGCTGCGTTGCAGGTGCAGTCCCCGGCGGGGGCGGTAATCAATGCAGCAACGACACCCCGTTTGACCGTGCCCCATACCGAGGCAGAACATGCCGCAGCCATTGCTCGCTTAATGGCACACCCCCGCGGGGATGCTGCGTACCCCGAACAAGTAAAGCTACTGACGGAGAGTTATTTAAGCCAATATCCCGATTCGCTCCCCAATCGCCAGCAAGCCATGCAGTGCTTCATGAACGCCATCTTGTTGCAGCCGGAGCGTTTTGCCGGTAAAGATTTTGACCGTGCGTATGAGTTTTGTGATTACCCGGCCACAGCGGGGGTAACGGGGTATTTACGCCTGCTTAAAACAGAATTACAGCAGAATGATTATCGCATATCTGCCGAGCAGAAAGAAGCAATCTTGAATACTTTGTATGCGGTGTATACACCGTCGCTTTCTGCCGCGCAAGAGGAGCGGGCCTCGTATGCGTGTTACATCATGGCAAAGTATGGGCAGGAGGAACGACGACGCGAAATAACGGAACTCTATTTCAGGGAGGTAGATTCCCTCGCCAATCCCTACCGCTTGCGCATGTTGCAATTGTCTGAGCTGCCCGCAGAGCAGTTGCTGCCCCTTATCGCAGAATCTGCAGAGCAGGGGGAGCTTGATGCCCTGTTGCCTTTTGTTCGCACGTTGTGTGAGGATGCCGATACGGCGCAGCGTGTGCAGAATCATACGGCGCTTGCTCCCTTGTATTACGCGGTTCAATTGGAAAAATTGCTGGACACGCCGAATGTATCTCGCGAGGAGCTTGAGGCAGTAGTGCAGTCATTGGCTGCATCCATGCCCGCCATTGTCTCGCCTCAAATAAATTTGGTGTTGGCTCGGTATTACTGTACCGTAGGGCAATGGGATTCTGCTGTAAATACATACCGTGACCTTCTTGCGGATGAACGGGCTGATAGCCGGCAGGTACAATTATTTTTAGCGCAAGCTCTTGTGCATGTGCAGGATGGTAGAGCTGAGGCAGAGGCCGTTTTCCGCTCTTTGACGCGGAACGAAGACTCGGAAGTGGCTTTGTCTGCCTTGCAGGGACTTTATCAATTGCAGCGTGACAGTCAGCGTTATAATGAGGCTATGGAAACCACGGCAGAGATGTTGCGTATTGACCAAGATGCTCATCGTCGCATTGTATGGATGCTTTATCGTGCAGGAGCTGCCAAAATGACGGGTAATCTTACAGAAGCCATTGATATATATTCTCATCTGGAGGCCGCATACAGCGGTACGCCCGGTGTGGCTATACCCGCTTGCAAAGAATTGATGGAATTGCTGGTGCAGCGTAATTTCAAGAAAAGCGTTGACAACAAGAAAGGCATCTATACGCCGTCTGACAAATGGTATGCGTGGGTGCGTGGTCGTGATTTTGTGAAAGGCATGCGCCATGACCCCGAGTTGTTGCAGTCTCTGCCACCGGAGTTGGCGGCAGCGTTTGACTCTGTTTGCAAATTGGTGGATGAGCTGGGGATTGATTACGATGTGCTGATGGAGGAACGCGACCTTAATGAGAAATAAAGCTTAGCGTTTTAATTGATAACTGAAATTGCAAAAGATAAGGTATGAAAAGATTGCTTTCTAATGTGGCATACGGTTTAGCCGGGGGGGTGTTGCTTGTTGTCGGTGTGTCGTTGGTGTGTAACCGCGGTATTGATAAAACGGCTGTTTTTGCAGTATTGGGTGGGTGCTTGCTTTTGTTGATGTCCTGGGCTTTCTTTTGGCAGGATAAAAAAGAGAAAGTTCAATATTTTACAGGCAAACGTACCTCATCTACAGCTTTGCGTAAGGGGGTAAAAATGGCGATTGATTTGCCCTTTGAGCGGTTGCATTCTCAATTTCAGAGCATAGCTGAACATGATGAGGTAGCCGTGGCTGAAAACGGGTATCTTTCTTGGAATAGTGGCTCTTTTGCAGAAATCAGGATAGTGTCTTGCGGTGCTGAAAATTGGCTGGGTGTCTTTTGGGTAAGAGCTACACGGGGGATGAGTAATGCTGTGTTGAAATCCATTTGCACGGCAAATGGCATGGCCCTGCCGGAATCTCTTTGCGGGATGAAGCCGCATGGCATTGTCATTTACAATGCCGGCGTGTTGCAGGTCTATCCTGCCTCTCTGGAGGAAGATTTTAAGGAGGCGTTCCTCTCTACCGTCTTAAGTGGGGCTGATGAATTCCAAAAGTGGGTAAGTGAGTATTACGAGGAAGCTTAAAAGATGCCTAATGAGGCGATTTCCTGCCGCTTTTGTACGTTTTGTCATTATCCGAATGGGGTTAAGTCATAGATAATTCTTGCAAGCTCGCGGAAATCTGCCATAATGGGCACGCAACATGTTTAATCAGGAAGTCATTACAGAGGCTGAGATAGCCGGTGTGCAGGTGCCTGCCGGTAATGCCGTGATTCTGCCGGAGGGCTCACGCATTTATATCACGCAAAAGCTGGGTAATTCCATTACCGCTGCTACGGATATCGGCTTGGTGCGTATAACTAAAGCAGAGGCGGCACGTGGTGGTATTATCCCCCCCGAGGAGCCCAAGCAGCAAGAGGATATGAGCGATCTCTCCCTTGAAGAGCGCGTGTGGAAGGTGCTGGGCAATGTGTATGACCCTGAGATTCCCGTAGACATTGTCAACCTCGGCCTTGTGTATGAGGTAGAGGTGGTTCCTCAGCCTGATAAAGGCGCTTACGTGCATGTTATGATGACCCTGACTGCCCCCGGCTGTACGATGGGCCCGCACATTATGGCCGAGGCCGAGGCCGGTATCTACGCTCTTGAAGGTGTAGGTGATGTCAACGTGGAGTTTGTGTGGGATCCGCCGTGGAGCCAGAATATGATGACAGAAGAAGCCCGCATGCAGTTGGGCCTTATCTGATTTTTTATGGTCAAGCAAGACTTGGAGCTTACGGAGTCTGATATGCGACATCTGGCCGAGATGAGCGCGATGGTGCTCTCTATGCTGGGGCAGATGCAGGCTGATATGGATGCCCCCAAGGTGCAGGCGTGGAATAAGCTTTGCATTTCCATCCTCAAATCGGCCCGTCAGTTACCTTCCATCGGCCGCTATATGGAGCTTAACCCCGATTGCGGTTACTGGTTCTTCAAACGCTCGTATGTAGATGAGGCTTTCTACTCTGAGATTCTTGAAGATTACCGAGACTCCGCCTTTTGGGCAGAGCTGGTGAACCGCATGGCTGAGCAAAGTCTTGTTGAAAATCTGGGAGATGAACACGCTTCTCTCCTTTCAGATGAAGAACGCGCCGCCCGAGTCTCCTCCCTTGAAAAAGCACTTTGGAATGAGGTGAATACCCACGGCCTCGACCGCCTCCTCTTTATGCTCCCTCCGGAGGAAAGTTGATACGGCTCTGACCATAGGCTTTACCCCGTGTGTGGAGGCGGATGATTGGGCCAAAGGACTCATAGTGCCCCCCTCGTAGGGAACCCTCTTTTTAACTTCTCCCTCTCATTGTTTGTCCGTTATGCGGGGCAAGGAATTGTTCTGCGGGGATGCCGGCGGCTTTGAGGGCAGCGGCGAGGTCGTCCAGATTTTCTTGGTATCCGTCATCGGCCAGTTGCCAAGTGCCGAAATGGCAGGCGATGGCTTGTTTGGCATGCAGCTGCTGCATGATGTGTACGGCGTCTTCCGGGTTGGTGTGGTGGGTGCGTATCCAGTCCGGGCGGTAGGCGCCGATGGGGAGGAGCGCAACGGTAGGCGAGCCGAGGCGGCGATAGATGTCATCAAAACAACCGGAGGCAGCGGTGTCGCCCGCAAAGAAAATGTGCGGCCCGGTGTAGGCTTGGATGGAGAAACCGCACCAAAGGGAGCGGTTGCTGCCCTCAGGGTGGCGGTAGCGGCGGCTCCAGTGTAGGGCAGGGGTGAGGGTGATACTGACCCCCGGGCTTACCTGTATGGTATCCCACCAATCTTTTTCCTCGCATCGCGGGGTGGCGGAGGTGTGGTAGTTAAGCAGGCTGCGCAGGCCGAGCGGTACGATGAAGAGCGGGTTGTCTCTTTCATACAGCTTCTTGAGGGTGGTGGCGTCAAAATGATCGTAATGGTCGTGAGAAATCAGGCAAACATCTATCTTGGGCAATTCTGCCCAAGCAATGCCTACGGGCCGCTTGCGCTTGGGCCCTGCACATTGTACGGGGCTGGTATAATCGCTCCAAATGGGATCGGTCAGGATGTTGAGTCCTCCTACCCGAATCAGTAGGGTAGAGTGGTTGACCATGGTAATCTCCCAGTCCCTGCCGTCTACGTTTGCTGCTAATTGCGGGCGATGGGTATTTTGGGTGACCACGGGATAATGCCCTTTAATACGCTTGCGGAAAAACCAGCGGAAAGCAGAGGAGGCTTTGTGTGTACTGTGTAGCCCAATGCGCTCGGGGTTATAAAAGTATTTGCCGTTGAAGTGGTCGGTGATGGGGCCGTTCCATTCCCCTGCACGGCAGATGGTGAGGGGCAGCAATAAATCGACACCTTTACCCAAGCCTACGGCGCAAGCTGTGCCTGCCAGCGTTTTGAGAAACCAGCGGCGGCTTTTTTTTGCGGGGGGTGTTTTCTGTTCGGGGTGTTCTGCTTGCTGCATGTGCCGTTATTGTATGAAAGTTTTTGTTTTGTTGCAAGTTTTATCATGTGGGCAGGTAATATAATGTTGAAAGATACGGTTCTATGTGTTAGGATAATGGCATCAACTGAATTATAACTTTAACTGACATTATTATGGGTATAGCAGCACTTGTTATCGGTATTATTTCTTTGCTTATTGCATGGGTTCCCTGCATTGGTATGATTGCTCTTTTCCCGGCCACCATTGGCTTGATATTGGGTATTATTGATATTATTGTTAATGCCAAGAAGTCGAAGCCGAAAGGCATGGGCATTGCCGGCACGATTTGCTGTGCCGTAGCGATTGCCTGCGTGTTTGTGGCTAACGCCTTTGTTGTTGCTGTTGCTGACGCTGCCGTTAAAGAAGTGGATGCCGAGATGCAGCGCCAAGAGGCTGAGTTTGACGGTGAGATGAAGAAGCTGGAATCCGAATTGGAAAAGGAAATTATAGATTCCATTTTCTGAGAGCGTTTGATGAGTAACGTTTGAAAACAAGGGATGCTCGATAGAGCCTCCCTTGTTCACTATCATGGGGGCAACATTTTTCAAAGTGTATCAAACGGTGCAGGCCGTATGTGTAGGCCTGTTGCTGTATGTTGCTGCCTTGCCTTTTTTTGTACCGTATATTCGAATGGTTGCACCGGGACTCTGGCGTTGTACGCATGAGGCCTTGTACCACGAGCCGTGTCCGTTTTGTGGGGCAACCACCTATATTTACCGCTTTGTGGTGTATGTCGAACTTTTGCCCGCATATATGGCCGTTGCGGTGTGTGTTTGGGCAGAGGAGCTGTTGAGACATGCTTATATCTGCTGTAAATTGAGGAAAAACGATACGTTGCCCCGTGGATTTGTGACTACGGACATTTGGTGCACCGTGTGCGCCGGTGTTGTTGTGCTCATCTGTTTTTTAGGGTAGTGTTCGGTGGTTTTGTGTGTTCATCATAGGAGGCCCCGTGCAAAGAAAAACCGCTGTTTCCCAAGGGAGAAACAGCGGTTGAAAATATAATCTGTCGGCGTATTACAGGTTGCCGGTAAGGAGCGGCCATGTGCCCAAGGCGATGAGCAGGATGACGCAAGCAGTCATGACACCTGCCGTTACCATGGGAACGGTGAGAGGTTTATCCTCTGCGTAGGGCTTCTCCCAGTACATCTCGCGGATGACCTTGAAGTAGTAGTAGAAACCGGCAGCAGCACCCACAATCATGATGAAGAGTAGGGTGGTAAGCCAGCAGTTCATCTCCAGTACAGAGTAGGCACTTACCAAGGAGCAGAAGGAGTCAAACTTCACGATGAAGCCGTAGGTAAGCGGTACACCTGCCAAGGAGGCGAACGCTACCGTGATGAGGAAGGCCACAACGGGGTTGGTTTTGCCGAGTGCGCGGAAGGCGGAAATCTCCTCGCTGCCACGCTGAGTGCGCACCATAGCGATAGCGTAGAATGCAGCCATGGTAGAGAGCAGGTAGGCGGTAAGGTAGTTGGCTACCTGTGCCTGAGCCTCGGCACCCGTCCCGTTGATGAGGAATACCATGATGAAACCGGCTTGGGCAATAGACGAGTAACCCAACAGACGCTTGGCGTTAGTTTGACCGATGGCACCCAAGTTACCGATGAGGAGGGTGAGAGCCGTCAGGATAATCAAGCACTGAACTACGGACTCAATCTTGATGTCGGCAAACGGAGCCAGCAGCATGCACAGTACAGCAAAGCCGGCAGTCTTGGAGGCTACTGCCAAGAAAGCAGATACCGGGGTGGGGGCACCCTGATAGACATCGGGAATCCAGATGTGCATGGGGGCGGTGCCGGTCTTGAAGAAGGCACCGGCCAGCAGCAAGGCCATGGCCAGCATGAAACCTACGCTCAGTGCAGGCTCTGCGGCAAAGAATACGTGGTATACCACGGCGGCATCCAGCAGGAAGGTGCCGGTCATACCATAGTACCAAGCTGCACCGAATACCAACAGACCCGTGCTCATGGCGCCGAGGATGAGGTACTTGACACCGGCCTCGATAGAGCCCTGATTGCGGCGGAAGTAACCGGCCAGCACGTAAGAGCTGAGGGTAACTACCTCAAGGCTCACGAAGAGCATGATGATGTCTTTGGCCTGAGTGAGGGCGCAGATACCGGCGCAGGCGATAAGGGGCAGGGCGTAGAGCTCTGCGGATCCCTCTTCGCTGTCGCTGCCGGATACGGCCTCGCAGGTGATTTTGCGGTAGTCGTATGCCAGCAGAACCGTGAGGGCTGTGGCAATAACGGCCAACATGCGGAATTGGCTCAGCTCGGCCTCACCGTTCATGAAGAACGCTGCGGCTACAGCACCTGCCGCCCCGAAGAGAGCGTAGAAGCTCTTGGGGATTTTCGGCAGAAAGCAGTCGGCCATCAGAATGAGGGTGGCCAGACCCACCAATGTGAATTCCGGGATAAACTGTGCCCAGGTGTAGGTGGCTGAAATCATAGATGTTTCCATAATATTCTGTTAGCGGTGGGTTCAGAGAACGATGAAGGGGAAGATACCGAAGATGACGATAAACAGGGCGAGGAAAGCGGCAGCGAGCTTGTCGGTGCAGCTCAGGCCGGTGGCTCGCTCGGAAGCAAGGCCGGTTTCGCCCTCGAAGATACGGCGGAAAGCACGCAGCATGTAAACGGCGCTGATGACCAAACCCCACAGGGCAAACACGGTTGCCAACTGTACAGGCCCCAGCCCGCCGAACCACCCGGAGATGGTGTTGAGCATGCCACACTCAAACTGCGGCTCGCCCCAGCTCCAACCCTGGAAGCAGGAGACGAATACCGTGAACTCACCTGCAAAGTTTGCCAGCAACGGCAAGCCGATGGAGGCCATGCCGGCAAGCCCGAAGGTGAAGCCGAGCCACGGCAGCTTGTTGGCAAGACCACCCATGGAGTCAAGCTCCAGCGTGCGGGTCTGGCTCTCAATCTGGCCGTTGAGCAAGAAGAGCAGGGCTATGGTAAGACCATGTGCCAGCATCAGGACAGCGGCACCCTTGAAAGCGAGCTCATTGTTGCCACCCATAGCTACATAGGCAGCAAAGGCCAAGAAAATGTAGCCCATGTGCATGACGGAGGAGTTACCCAACATGTCATCCAAGCGTGTTTGTGCTACGGTGACATAGCCTACCCACAGCACGTTACCGAGCAAGAGTACGAGCAATACGTTGTTCCAGCAGCCGAAGAAATCAGCGCAGGCAGGGCCGAATGCCCATGCTAAGGTGAACAGGCCATAGAGACCGAACTTCTTGAGTACACCCGCGTGCAACATGGCGATGGGGGTGGGGGCACTGGCATAGGCAGGAGCTGCCCAGCTGTGGAAGGGGAACAGAGACACCAAAGTGCCGAAGCCGATGAGCAAGAGCCCGGCGGTCATGCAACCGGTGGGTACTACGCCCGCTGCTACGGCGGCTTTCATGGCGGTGAAGCTCCACGCCTCCATTTGGCTGCACAGCAACAGCAGGCCGGCCAGCAGTACCATGGAAGCCAAACCGAGGTACACGGTGGCGGTCCATGCTACGGTGCGGCGGTCACCGCGACCATAGTAGCCGATCATCACGAATGTGGGGATGAGGGCCAGCTCATGGAAAGCGTAGAAAGAGATGATGTTGTCGGAAAGGAATGCACCGATGGCACCGGTGGACAACAACAGGGCAGAGATGCTCCAGCTGCGCTCGGCGTCTTTGTTGGGAGCTTTCAGACCGAGGATGGCACCGAAAGTAACGAGCACGGAGAGTGTGAGCATGATGCGGCTGAGCGGCAGGTCAAGGGTGAACTGCAGGTCATTCCCGGCAAAGGTGCTCCAGCAGGCGCAACTTGCGCAGTCGGGGCATACGGTGGTGCTGATGACTGCCCACAATCCCATTATCAGCGTGAAGGTGGCACTCGCAAGAGCCGTTGCGCGGCCCGGTGCCTTAGCCAACCCGATAAGGGCAGCGGCAATCACAGGTACTAAGATAAGCCAAATAAGCATTGTCGTAAAATCAGGTTAGAGTGAATGGAATGTGAAAGCAAGGATGAACATGATGAAGAGTACACCGATGCCGATGACAAGGGAGTAGGCTCTCAGGGAGCCACCCTGAATCCAGCTGAGAAGAATGCCGAAGCGCCCGATGAGCCAAGAGGTGCCTTGTACACAGATACCGCGGATGATGGTGGTATCAATGAACTCAATGATGCGCGTACCGCAGTCTTGCAGCAGGCCGATGAGTCCTTTATCGTAGAACTTGTCAATGTAAAGGCGCTCACGCAGGGCGGTAGAGATGGCATTGCCGGCCAAGGGATCTTTGCTGCGCTTGCCGCAGCCGTATATCAGCCATGCCAAGGCCAAGCCGAGTACCAAGGAACCCATGCTTACGTAGAAGGGCAGGCCGAGCTCGAACCCGTGGGCGTGGAACCCTTCAAAGGGAACAAGCGCGTCTGCTACGAAACCGTAGCCGGAGATGACGGCCATCACAGCCAAGATGATGAGCGGCATGCTCATGGTGAAGCTCTTTTCAGAGGCATGCTCAGCACCGTGTGCGCGGGCTGTGCCCAAGAAGGTGATGAGGCACAAGCGAGCCATGTAGAAGGTGGTGAGGGCTGCTACACCGGCACCCACCCAGAAGAAGACGGGGCTCTTGGCCAGGGCTGCATCCAAGATGAGTTCCTTAGAGAAGAAACCGGAGAAGCCGGGAATGGCGATGAGGGCCATGGTACCCATCAGGAAGCATACGGTGGTGATGGGCATCTTCTTGCCCAAGCCACCCATCTTCCAGATATCTTGCTCGTGGTGACAACCTACGATGATGGCACCGGCACCCAAGAAGAGCAGAGCCTTGAACCATGCGTGTGTGTACAGGTGGAACATGGCAGCCTCACCGGCCAACAGACCTACGGCCATAACCATATAACCCAACTGAGAAAGCGTGGAGTAGGCAAGCACGCGCTTGATGTCATCTTGCTGCACTGCCATGAGGGCTGCCAATACGGCGGTGATAGCACCTACGCTTGCGATAACCGTGCAGGCTGTGTCGGTAAAGGCGGCCTCGCCCATGCTTACCTGCAAGCGCACCAGCATGTATACACCGGCGGCTACCATGGTAGCAGCGTGGATGAGGGCTGATACCGGCGTGGGGCCTTCCATGGCGTCGGGCAACCACACATGCAGCGGGAACTGGGCTGATTTACCAACGGCACCGCAGAAGAGGCAGAGCACGGTGGCGGTCAGCACTGCGGCAGGGATACCGGCCGTGGCTACACCCATTTCAGAGAAGGTAAGGGTGCCGAATACAGCCATGGTGAGCAGAATGCCGATGAGGAAACCGAAGTCGCCCACTCGGTTGGTGATAAAGGCTTTCTTGGCAGCATCGGCGGCGCTTTCTTTGTTGAACCAGTGGCCGATGAGCAGGTAAGAGGAGAAGCCTACCATTTCCCAACCGATGAAGGTCATAGCCAAGTTGTCGGCCATCACAATCATGGTCATGCTGAACATGAAGATGCTCAGCCCGGCAAAGTAGCGGCTCTTGTTGGAGGCATCACCCTTCATGTAACCTACGGAGAAGATGTGCACCAGCAGGCCGATACCGGTTACTACCAGCATCATGCGCATGGCCAGCGGGTCCATCAGCAGGCCGAGGCTCAGTGAGGGCATGCCCTCGGTTGCGATGGGCATCCAGGTGTAGATGTCGGGGGCGGCTGCGGGCATCATGCCGGCCAAATAGGCCACGCACAGCCCGAAGGTGCCGAGAGCTGACAGGATGGAGAGCGCTGCTGCACAGCAGGCGCACTTGCTGAAGCACAGCCAGTTGATGGCTGCCACAGCCAGCGGCAACAGAAGGAATAACCAGGGGAGATTCTGTATCATATTGCTTGAGCCTTGGGGTTAGTCTTTCAGGGTGGTGATAGCCGTGCTCTCTACCGACTTGCGGGCGCGGAACATGGCAACGATAAGGGCAAGACCGATGGCTACTTCAGCAGCGGCCACGGCTACAACGAACAGTGAAAGTACTTGCGGGTCATATACGGGTACGCCCTCGGTGCCTTGAGCACGGGAGAACGCTACCAGTGATATGTTGGCAGCACTGAGCATCATCTCAAGGCACATGAATACCACGATGATGTTCTTGCGGATGAGTACGCCCGCCAACCCGATGGAGAACAGGATGCCGGAGAGTATCAGATAATGAGCTAAAGGTGTCATGGTGATGTGTCTTGTTTTTAGTCTTTACGAATCTTGCGGCCGAGTGCTACGGCACCTACCGTGCCGGCCAGCAGCGCAAAGCTGAGGATGACGAAGGGAATGTTGTACTGTGAGAAGAGGGTTTCACCCAGGCTCTTGACATCAGCATTGTCTTGTGCCAGTTCAGGCAGTGCACCGCCGGAGAGCTCACCCTCAGCCACCGTTGTGTCGGGGGTAGCATCGTAATCGGTGCAGCAAAGGGCCTTAACCGGGCACTTACCGGCGGTGGCATCGGGCAGCAACAAGGCTGCCTTGGTAACCATACCGGCAAATACGCCGGCTATGACTACACCGATGATGGCGCGCGGCAGGTTGGACAAGTTTCGCTCCTCACTCTTCACGTCAAGCATCATGACCACGAAGAGGAACAGCACCAGAATCGCACCGGCGTATACGATAATCTGCACAATGCCCAAAAACTGGGCGCCCATGCAAAACAGTATAGCTGCCGTAGAGGCAAAGCTGACGGCCATGCACATGGCAGAGTTTACCGGGTTGCGGGAGGCTACCACGCCGAAGGCGCTCAGCACGGCAACGGTTGCGAACAAGTAAAACAGAATGGAGGATATTGCAGCTTCCATAATCGTGTGTGTTTATTTGTGTTGGTTCCACTTGTTTACAAGCCCCTTGCGGGTGCCGCCGAGCTTGTAGAGGGTTTCCTTGTTGCGGATGGCATCTTTGCGATCCGTGGGGGTAATGAGATACTCTTTGGAGAGGAAGATGGCTTGCTCAGGGCAGGCCTCTTGGCACATACCGCAGTAAATGCAACGCAGCATGTCAATCTCGAACTCTGCCGGAGCTTTCTCTTGTTTCTGGCAAGAGGAATTCGGATCTACGGCTCCGGGGGTAATCTTGATGGCTCGTGCCGGGCAGATGAACTCGCAGAGCTGGCAAGATACACAGCGCTCGCGGCCATCTTCACCACGTACCAACGTGGGTGCACCACGGTAGTACTCAGGCATGTGGGCATCCCAACGCTGCTCGGGGAAGGGCATACAGGCACCCACACCCTTGCCGTTGAAATCCTTTTTACTGCGGCTCTTGCCCATAAGGGAGAGAGCCAAGTGCTTGAAGGTAATGGCAAGCCCCTTGACCAGCTCGACAACATATATCTTGTCAAGGATGGAGAACTTGGGGCGTTTTACGGGAATGTAAGACATAGCTTGAAATCCTTTGGGTGATTAGTTGATGAAGTAGATGATGGCTGCTGTCAGGAAGATGTTGGCTACGGTGACTTCCAAGAAGACGAGCCAGCCGAGTTTCATCACCTGATCCCAGCGGAAGCGCGGCAGGGTCCAGCGCACCCACACGAAGAAGAAGATGAAGGCAACCAGCTTGATGAGGAACATGGCAAACTGGCAAATCACGGCAAACCAGTCACACCAAGCATGCAGGGCGGCATCTGCCCCGAAACCGATGGACCAGCCACCCAAGAAGAGTGTGACCACCAGCGCAGAGCCGATCACCATGGCTGCGTATTCACCCATGAAGAACGAGGCGAACTTCATAGAGGAGTACTCGGAGTGGTAACCGCCCACAAGGTCGGTTTCACACTCTGCCATATCGAAGGGAGTACGGTTGGCTTCTGCAAATACGCATGTTACGAATACCACGAAGCTGATGAGCATGGGCAGCATCATGAACCAGCGCTCCCAAGTAAGGCCCTCGCCCCACAGGGGCAGGATGGTCCAGCCGTTGTCGGCCTGGTACTGTACGATGTTCTGAAGGTTGAGTGTGCCGAACATCATGAGCAGCGGGATGATGGAAAGCCCCATGGCTACCTCATAAGAGATAAGCTGTGCCGTGGCTCGCAGACCACCCAAGAAGGGGTACTTGGAGTTGGAGCTCCAACCGGCCAGTGTCAAGCCGTACACGGAGAGTCCGGAGATGGCGAAAATCCACAACGGGCCGATTCCCAAATTGGCTACGCACATGTTGACATCACCGAAAGGGGTGCTGAACCCGGAGGCAAAGGGGATAACTGCGGCGGCTACCAAGGGCGGACCCAGCACCAGCATGGGAGCCAAGGTGAAGTATACCTTGCGCACGTAGCTGGGGGTAAGCTCTTGCTTGAGGAAGAGCTTGGCACCGTCCAAACAGGGCTGCATGAGACCGAAGGTGGGAATCTCGCGGTCCAATCTCAGCCAGCGGAACAGCTTGGCAATCCAGCAGTTCTCAGGCACGCCGAAGAAGTGCAGGAGTTTCTTGCAGGGTTGCTCCTCTTTGCTGCCGAAGCGTTGGAAGAGGTGCAGGGGAATACCGGCGCGGTTGGGACCGGGGCGGTCCTGAATCCAACCGGCGACTCGGCGCTCAATCCACACGGAAAGTACCACAAAAGCCAGAATGACGGCGAATACCAGCACAAGCTTCAGGATGGTAACGATCAGGTAGAACCACATCCCGCAGCATGCGGTGTCGCAGCTGTTGGCCAGGATGGAGGCTAATACGTTATGTTCCATGGTGTTAATGTTCGGTTTTAAAGGTTACTTCTTGGCTTTTTCGCGTTCAATCAGGGGGATGGTCACACCGGTCTCGATGATAACCTTGCCATCATTGCCGATGTTACCCCAAGTGAGACCCTTCATGGGCTCAAACTCTTGGGCCATTTCCTCAAGAATAATCATGGGGCTGGGGCAGGCAATCACACGCGGGCAGTCACAACCCAGCAGCTCGGTGAGCTGGCGGATGATGTCCCACTCGGGGCGTGCCTCGCCAAGGGGCTCCATGGCTTTGTTAAGGCGCTGGATACGGCCGGCCACGTTAATCATGGTGCCGTATTTTTCTGCAAAGGTCACGCCGGGCAGTACTACGTCTGCTTTCTTGGTGGTGGCGTTCTCGGTGTGGTCCATGGCCAGCAGGTAATCCAGTGTGTCGAGGTCTTCCTCGGGGATACCGGCTTCGGCGGTCACGTCTTCGCCCAATGCAATCAGGAAACGGATGCTGTGGTTCTTGATACCACGGCGGATAGCGGCAAGGCCGGCACCCGTCTTGCCGAGAATCATTTTGGCACCCGTGCTGTTGGGGTTGCGGTCATCGCTGACCAGCATGCCGTCATTCTCACCCTTGCGGGGTACGATGTCAATCTTGGTGACACCCAGCTGGCGAGCCAAAGCGCGCACCATGTAGAGCTCTTCGTTGGTCATGCGGGCAGAGCAGATGATGGCTGTCTCTGTGGGGGCGCAAGAGTGCAGCTGCTCTACCACCATGTTCAGGGTGGCATCCCATGTGCTGGGGCGCTGCGGGGCACCTACGTCCGTCTTGACAAGCGGAGTCTTAATGCGGTTCTCTCCGTTGATGTACTTGTAATTCAGGCGGTGGCTGTCGGGCATCCAGCAGCTGTTCACCTCATCGTTCTGGCGCGGGGTAATGCGGTATACCTGCTGTTCGCGGGTCCAGATGTTGATGTTGGTGCCGGTACCGCAGTTTACGTCAATGGTCGGGGTGCTCTTGAGGAACCACACGCGCATCTTGAAGCGGAAATCCTTGCTCGTCATGGCGCCTACGGGGCAGATGTCCACCACGTTCATGGAGTAATTGCTGTCAAGCTGAGAGCCGGGGTAAAGAGCAATGGCGTTGTGCGTACCGCGGCCTACTACGCCGAGCACCTCCTCGCCTACAATCTCTTTCATGAAACGTACGCAGCGGCGGCAAAGCACGCAGCGCTCTTGGTCAAGGTTGACGCGCGGCCCGATGGAAAGGTTCTTGCCCTTCTTGGTCTTGGACTCGGTGAAGCGGTGGGTGCCGCTGCCGTAGTCATTGGTGTACTCCTGCAATTTACACTCACCGGCTTGGTCGCAAATCGGGCAGTCCAGCGGGTGGTTGGTCAGCAGGAACTCCAGCACGCCGCGGCGTGCTTCTTCACACAACTTGGCATCGGTGCGGATACCCATGTTCTCGGCCACGGTGTTGGCGCAGGCAATCACGGCACGGGGCATCCATTGGATGTCTTGGTAGCCGTCTTTGTTGTACATGGGGGTGGCGCCGGGGGCCAAGCGCGGCGGCATGCCTTGCTCTACCAAGCACATGCGGCAGGAGCCTACGACGGAAAGTTTGGGGTGGTAGCAGAAGCAGGGGACGTGTACGCCTACGGAGTTGCAAGCGTCCGCAATGCGGGTTCCCTTCGGGAAGCGGTACCATTTGCCGTTAATCTGGACGTTCACTTTGCCCTCGGCAGCAGCGGCATCCTTCGGCAGTATTGTGGGTTTTGTGCTCATTCGTTCAAAAGATTTAGTCTTCACGTGTCAGGAACTTACGTGCCTCTTTAGCCTCTTCGCTGTGGGCCTTGAGGGCGTTGATCGGTTTGGTAAGAGCCAGGAACTCATCACGGAACTTCGTGGTGAATGCCTGTGTGGGCCAAGAACAGGCCTCACCGAAGGCACAGACGGTGCGCCCGCAGATGTTGTCTGCCACGGATTTGAGCAGATCCACATCTTCAGGGGAGCCCTTGCCCTCGCAAATACGAGTGGAAAGTTTAAGCATCCAGGGGTTACCCTCGCGGCAGGGGGAGCACTGGCCGCAGGATTCCCAAGCAAAGAAGCGGTTGAGGTTGTTGAGGCACTTGGGCATGCTGCGCGTGTCATCCATGACGATAACACCGCCGGAGCCGCTCATGGAGCCGAACTTGGCAATGCTGTCCAAATCCATGGGGATGTCGAACACGCTCATCTCGCGGATGGTGCCATCGGGGTTGCGGTCGGTCAATACCTCATCGCAACGCATGACCTTAGCAGAGGCACCACCGGGAATGATGGCCTTGAACTTGCGGCCGATGCGGGGACCGCCGCAAATATCATACAGCAATTCACCATAGGTGATAGAACCGGAGATAATCTCATATACGCCGGGACGCTTTACGTCACCCGATACACCGATGATACGTGTGCCGGGGCTGCGCTGGGCGCCTTCTGCTGCGTATTTTTCACCGCCCATCATCATGACTTGGCGCACCTGGCAAAGGGACTCCACGTTGTTAACGATGGTGGGGCAGCCATACAGGCCGATGGCGGCGGGGAAGAAGGGGGGCTTAATGCGCGGATACGGGCGTACACCTTCAATGGAGTTGATAAGGCCGGTTTCTTCACCGCAAATGTAAGCGCCGGCGCCGCGGTGCAACACAATCTTGAGGTCGAAACCGCTCTTCTGGATATCCGTACCCAAGTAACCCTTGGCCTCAGCCTCTTTGATGGCGTTGTTCATGATGCGGGCAGCCTCGGGGAACTCCTCGCGCATGTAGATGACAGCGTAGTGAGCTTGCACGGCATAGCAGGCAATAATCATGCCCTCCAGCAACTGGTGCGGGTCCTGGTGTACAATAAAACGGTCTTTGAACGTGCCGGGCTCAGATTCGTCGCAGTTACATACCAAATACACAGGCTTGGTATTGCCCTTGGGGATGAAGGTCCACTTCACACCGGTCGGGAAACCTGCGCCGCCTCGGCCACGCAGGCCGCTCTTCTTCACTTCGTTGATTACGTCGGCAGGCTCCATTTTGAGCACCTTCTTGAGGGTCTTGTAACCGCCGTCTTTGATGAAGCATTTGATGGAAGGGTCATACCCCTCGCGATCAATGTTCTTGAAGATACGGCGCGTCTCCTTCGGGTGCGGCTCTCTGCCGGGTTTGTAGGTTATGTCGCTCATGTTACGCTAAAGGGTTACTTATTCTTCTTTTCGGCGGCAACTTGCTTTTTGCAGGCAGACACAATCTCGTCTACCTTCTTGCGGGTTACCTGTGAGTAAAGGGTGTCGTTGACCATGACGTTGGGGCCGAAACCACAGTTGGCCAAGCACTCTACCGGCTCAATGCTGAAGATGCCGTTCTCACTTACGACCATGGGCTCGGCATCGCATATTTCGGCCTGATTTACGCCGATTTTCTTGCAGATGTATGCCATGAGCTCCTCGCCGCCACTCAGGGCGCAAGCCAGTGTGCGGCATACGCGGAAGTGGAACTTGCCCGGGCACTTGCGGTGAATACCGGGATAGAAGGTAACAATACCGGATACATGGATGGGTGTGCTCTTGCACATCTCGGCAATCCACGGGATGGCATCTGCACAAATGTAACCGAACTCCTCCTGCACGTGGTGAATGATGGGGAGTACAGCAGACTGTTCCTTGCCTTCGGGGTACAGGGCGACAAGCTCTTTTGCCTTCTCGATAAGCTCGGGGGTTACCTCAAACTTCGGGAAGAATTGCTCACCGGGGGAGGGCTGTGCCGCTGTGATGGCGTCAATCGCGTTAGGTGTTTCAGACATGTTGGTTTTGTGTAAGTTTGCTGTTTATCGGTTTAGCGGTCGCATTCGCCCTGCACGAAGTCGAAGGAGCCCAGAATGGCGCCTACGTCACTTACCAAGTGGCCCGGCAGAAGCTTGGGCAGGATGGAAAGCGTGCAGTATGAGGGGCTGCGCATCTTCAAACGGTTGGCTATACCGCCACCCTTGCTGTCAAGGAAGAAGCCCAACTCACCCTTCGGGTTCTCGGCGGCAAAGTATACTTGGCCGGCGGGGGCGTTAACGCTCTGGGTGCTTACCATGAACTGGCGGATAAGCTCTTCCATGTTCTGCATGGCGTCCTTTTTGTCGGGCAGTATGCCCTTGTCGGTCTGCACACAGATGGGGCCTCCCGGCATGGTGGCGATAACTTGGCGAATAATGCGTACGGACTGGCGGATTTCCTCCATGCGTACTTGGAAGCGGGCGTAGCAGTCGCCTTCTTCTGCCACGGGTACATCAAACTCGTACTTATCGTAGCCCAGGTAGGGGTTGGTCTTACGCAGGTCGCGCTTGACACCGCTGGCGCGCAGGTTGTTGCCGGTCATGCCGCAATCCAGTGCCATTTGCTTGGTGATAACACCCACACCTACAAGGCGGTCAATGAAAATCTTGTTGTGCAGCAGCAGTTTCTCCATCTCGTCTACTGTGCGCAGGGCGCTGTCGCAGAAGTCAAGTACTTGCTTCTCAATACCCTTGGGCAGGTCGCGGGTCATGCCGCCGATGCGTGTGTAGCTGGAGGTGAAGCGGGCACCGCAAATCTGTTCGTACAGGTTGTGTACTCTTTCTTTTTCTTCGAAAGCGTAAAGGAATGCTGTCATGGCACCTGTGTCCATGGCGTATACACCCGTGCCCAAGAAGCAGGAGGAGATACGGGACAACTCACAGCACAGTACGCGGATGGCTTGGCCTCGCTCCGGCAGCTCCCAGCCCATCAGTTTTTCTACGGCACAGGCGTAAGCAATGTTGTTGCTCATCGGTGCCAAGTAGTCAAAACGGTCCGTATAGGCTACGTATTGGTTGTAGTGGCAGTTCTCGGCTATCTTTTCCATGCCGCGGTGCAGGTAGCCGATGACGGGATCGCAAGACACAATCTCCTCACCGTCAATTACCAGCTTCAGTCGCAACACGCCGTGTGTCGCCGGGTGTGACGGGCCCACGTTGAGCGTTACCAGCTCTCCTTGGTCCTCCGCATCGTTCTTCAGGTAATCCATCGCTACGCTCGTAGCATCAGGCACTTGTAAAGTTTTCGTCGTGTTCATAATCTAAAGCTCTTAGGCCACCTCAGGCCACTTTGGTGCTCACACATTAAACACCTTATCGCTACGAATTTCAAGCCTAAAGTGTAGACCCTTTTGATATTTATTTGCTTTTTTTAAGAGTTAGTTCCGGCTAATAATTCTGCCGTGCCTGATGCTGTAAATGCAATACAGAACCGGAGGGGATGCTTATTTTGGCTACATACCGCTCTTTTTTGTGGCAATGTAGTAGAGCGGGCCGTAAACGGGCAGGGCAACAATCACAGCCGCTGCCGTGCAGGTTTTCATGATGATGGTAACAGGCAAATCAATGCCTACTGCTGTCAATGCACCGAGGGGGAATGCATACAGCGCATGTGCATCCAATCGAGAGGTGCCTTCCTCTCTGAGAAGTCCGCAGATATGTCGGGACTTCAGTTTTTTTGCGTTGGCGGGGAGCGTGGTTAAGGGCTCTCTCTTATCGTCCCACTCTACGTTAAGGTGGGTTTCCCCGCGGAGTATTTCGCGAGAGCTGCGCAAGGAAATCGGCAGATAAATAGGTGCGGCAGAATCCTCATCAATGCAATATTTGATGAAGGTGCTGTTGTAATCGTATTTCCCGCAGCCGCGGGCGGGGCCGACTATCCCTTGGGCATACACGCGGTTGCCTATCTGATAGAGCGGTGCTTGGCTATCGCATGATACGACTCTGTCGTTCACATAGCCTCTGTAGAGGATATGCTTGTGCAGATTACAAGAGCAGCTACTCAGCAAGAGTAGCTGCATCATGGTAAGAAAGAGTATGTTTCGGAATCTGCGCATCAGAAGATGATGTATTCCCCCGCCTCATTCTGCAAATCGGGGATAATCTCTTCTTCTACAAGCTTACTGATGAGATAATCCGCTTGCGAGGGGGCAATGTCCAGACGATTCACCAAAATACCCGTGCTGATTTTGCCGAGGTGCAGGGCTATCTCACAGGCTTTGCTGAATTGCAGCCACATTTCGGGAGAATTGACGCCGTAGGCCTCTTTGCTGTCTGTTGCATCGGCATCATTGAACATGATGGCAATGTCATCCAACATGTCGGGTTTTTCGTCTTCGGCGGCTATGGACAAAGCTGCCAGTACGTTTTCGCGAACACTCTGCAACCATTTCTCCGTTTCGCATACGGCATTCATGGTGTCGCTTGTTTCGCTGTTGATGCCTTTGAGGGCGGTGAGACATCTGTTAATGTCTGCTTTGGCTCGGTAAAGATAATCTGTAAGCTGAGGAGAGTCCATGGTGTTATTCTAGCAGTTTATAGCTCGCTCTGCAATAAAAATATTAAGTTTACTGTAGTTTTTTTGAAAATGACTCAGCGGAAGCAGGGAGGGCAGACAAGGGGAGTGGTCCACCTGTGCTCAGGTCAATGGGCATGGTGTGCACATTGCCATCGGAATAGAGGATGATTTGTAATTCGATACTTTGGTCTTTGTTGCGGAACTTGTATCGGCGGTCAGAGGTGCCGAAGAGGTGCAGGTTCAGCTCAGAATCTCCGGCTTGAGAAAAATCTGCCGGGTTGAAGCTGAATCCGCGACAAGTGCTTTGCAGAGCTTGTGCTGCTTTTTCGTCCGGATTGTCGAATAAATCCTTATAGTTAATGGCAACCATATTAATGACCAGCAAAATAGCAGCAATCAAAAACAGCGTATTACCTTTCGTCTTCATCATTAAAAACGAGCTTGCAGTTGTAACGGTCGATTTACGGTGCTTCAATAAGCACCTCTCTGGGGCGGGAGGTATTGCCGGAGGCCGGGCCGATAACACCACGTTTCTCCATCATATCCATTATCTTGGCTGCGCGGCCGTAACCGATGCTGAAACGGCGCTGGAGCAGGGAGGTACTGGCCTTGCGCTCAGTAATAACCAATTGCACGCAGCGTGTGTAGAGCTCGGCATCTTCATCGCTCATGCCATTGCCACCGAGTCGGCCACCGTTGTCTCCACCGGCACCGGTCCCATCGGCATTGTTCATTTCTGCCGTAACGCCCTGCACGAAGTTTTGCTTGGCATGGGCGGCACAGAACTTGACGATGGACGCAATTTCGGGGTCGCTTACAAAGGCGCCTTGGGCACGTGTCATCTTGGTAATGCCACCCGGGGGCAGGAAGAGGAAGTCACCTTTACCCAACAGGTTTTCTGCCCCGTTGGTATCGAGAATTACGCGGCTATCCAGCGGGCTGGCTACTTTGAATGCCAAGCGGCTGGGAATATTAGCCTTGATGATGCCGGTAATTACGTTGGCTCGCGGTGTCTGTGTGGCGGCTACCAAGTGAATGCCGGCTGCACGGGCCTTTTGGGTAAGGCGTGCAATGTAGTTTTCCAGGTCTTCTTTCACCTGCATCATGAGGTCGGCCAACTCATCAATGATAATGACGATGTAGGGCAGTTTGGCGGGTATTTGTTCGTCTTGCTCAAAGTCGAACTCGCCTTGCTCTTCTTCTCCGATATCCTCTACGCCTTGAGAGTCTTCGATATCGCGTACGATGGCGTCTGCTGCGTCATAGTCATCCGGCAAGGATTGGTATTCTGTGGCAGACTCATCTTCATCCGGCTCGGGGATATAGTCCTCGGGGCGGTTGTTGAAGTCTTCAAAGTTGCGCACGCCCATTTTGCTGAAAAGCTTGTAGCGGTGCTCCATTTCATTGACCGCCCAACGCAGCGCTCCGATGACACGGGATGCTACCGTTACCACAGGACAGGCCAGATGCGGCAGTTTCTTATACGGCTGCATTTCTACCACCTTGGGGTCTACCAGGATGAGTCGCAACTCATCGGGGCGGAACTTGTAGAGCATGGACAGAATCATACTGTTCACACAAACTGATTTACCGGAACCTGTGGTACCGGCCACAAGTGTGTGGGGCATGGCTGCCAAGTCACCAATGACGGGATTGCCGTACACATCCTTGCCCAGAGCTACGGGAATACGCAGTTTTTTGGAGTGGAACGCCTCACTCTGTAACAATTCTCGCAGGTACACGGGGGCTTTCACGGCGTTTTCCAGCTCAATGCCGATGGTGTTTTTGCCGGGAATGGGGGCCAGAATGTTAATGGATTTGGCCTGAGCTGCCAGCTTGAGGTTGTCTGCCAAGTTGGTTATCTTGTTCAGGCGCAGCCCCTTGGGCGGATAAAACTCATAGCGGGTGATACTGGGGCCTCGGGTAATATCGCCGGGCTCAACCTGTATCTTAAATGTTGCCAGTGCCTCCATAATGCACTGCTGGGTCTCGCGCATCTCCGCTTCGGCAGCCTCGGTGTCTTCCTCTGCCACGGGGACGTAATTGAGCAGGTCGTATGAGGGCAGGGGGTAATCCTCTGCCATCTCTCGCGTATCTTGCGGCAGCGGTCGTGGGGCCTCTCGGGGCTTCACAATGGGGGCCGGTACCGGGGTGGGGCGTGGTGCCGGAGTCGGTGTCACGGCTGCGCGCTGAGGCATGGTGGCAGCGCGGCGTGTCGGTACTTGAGGCGCGTGGG
>JAFYUT010000018.1 GCA_017549485.1 Akkermansia sp. | reverse complement strand
GGGTGAGCACCTCAAGGGGGCTTACAGTGTCCGTACCCTCGTTAGCAAGGTCGATAGCCTTGTAAACGATACGCTCAGCAAGAGCGCGCTTGCCGGCAAGCATCACCTTACCGATAAGGCGGCCTACCAATACAGAGTCGTAACGAGAGTCACGACGCTCAATCTTCTTATAGACGCGTTTACGACGAGCCATAATAGTATGATATTAAAGGTTCAACAGTTTATTTCTTCTTAGCGGGAGCGGCAGCACCTGCTTTGGGGCGCTTAGCACCGTACTTAGAACGGCCACGGCGGCGCTTGTCAACGCCAAGGCAGTCCAGAGCACCACGAACGATGTGATAACGCACACCGGGCAAGTCCTTCACACGACCGCCGCGAACGAGCACGATGGAGTGTTCCTGGAGGTTGTGGCCCTCACCGCCGATGTAGGCGATTACTTCTTCGCCATTGGTAAGGCGAACTTTAGCAACTTTACGAAGAGCGGAGTTCGGCTTCTTCGGCGTACGCGTCATCACCTGGAGGCAGACGCCACGACGCTGCGGGCAGCTATGAAGAGCGCGAGACTTCGACTTCTCTTCCGGTACGATACGTCCCTTACGGACGAGCTGATTGATGGTCGGCATGTTTCCTTCTTTGATTATTAATTAGTTTCAGGTGTTGGCCGGAGGTGGAAGAGCTTCTCATTACCGGAGAAGGATTCCGTTTATCCGGCGGTGAACCCGATAGTTCTTGCTCCTTTATGCTGCATTCCTGCGCATTAGGAGGTGCACCAGTTTACTATATTTTAACGGTTTTGCAAGCCTTTTCTTCAGTATTACGCAATTTTTTTCTGCGATTTAAGGAATTTTAAGACGATTTCACACTATATGTACACGCGCACGCGCGCGAGAAGCATTTTTTTCATTGCAATGACACAAAAAACCATGCAAAGTGGTGGGTGAAACGAATAGAAAGGAGCCCCCATTCCATGAAAATACCCCTCCTTATTAAACTATACAAGGCCGGAAAAGCCGCAGAAGCCGGAGCCCTTATCGAGTCGGGAGTCGACATTAACCTGTGTACAGCCAAAGGAAAAACAGCCTTGATGTATGCAGGACGCAGTGCATGCGCCCCCTCCCCTTGCAGAGCTACTGATAACACACGGAGCAGATACAACGGCAGCCACATTAAAAGGCAAAAACGCCCTGCACTATTCAGCCTCCGGCGGCAATCTCAAGTTGCTCCGAACGCTTAGCACATTACTGTAAGCCCCCTGCCCTACCCCACCATTTGAGAGCATTAACAAGCAGAGTCTCGCGACTCACATCAACAAAAACGGCCTATCCGCTTAACAGGATAGGCCGTTTTGTTGAATCTGAAATCGCGCATCAGATATCCCAAGCGTCGAGCCACTTGAAGGAAACTACGCGGAACTTACGGCCAAGCACTTGGTTGGTAGCAGTCAGCTTGGTCTTGGTAGTGTTGGAGCCATCGGGCTCGTAATCACTGTCAGAGGGCTGATTCATGGAATCAACGTACTCAATGGTACGCTGTACAACAGCCTCACACCAAGCCTGAGCCAGCACGCCGCCGTTCTCATTGCGCACGCAACCATAGGAGCGCACGGTGAAGGTATCATCGCGCACGGTCAGGATGTTACCCAAGGAGAGCAAGATATCACTCTGAATCAGGTAACCGGGGGCAGCCGTATAGATAGAGCCTTCCTCAGCCTCAGGGAACTTGTAAAGGCCGCCGCCCTGCGGATTGGTAGTTTCGTCATCAAAACCATCATTGAGAGAGGCATTATCAATAGCAGCCTGCAAGGCACCCTTGAGGGCGTGCTCTTTGTTCTTGGTATCCAAACGACGGTTGATAAAGTCGGACATATTCAGGAAGGGCCCGCGCTCACGCACCTGCTCTACCATAGCCTCTGCCAACTGACGAATCTGAGAAGCATCCAGCTCACGTATATCACCCCATGCAGACAAGCCACCGCCCATGCCGCTGCGGACATCGGAGGAACCCATCATCATGTTATATCCACCGTTGGGGTCAATGGCCTTGTCGGAGGTAGAAACCATGAAGCGGGGGAACATGACGGTGTCGGTCTCCGTCTCAGAGCTACCCTCAACCAGAGACAACTTACCGGAGGCGTTCGTTACCAACTGGCGGCGGGCAAGGCCCTGCAATGCAGCTGCCCATGCGTCTACCGAGGTAGAGTTGACGTTGAAGCCACCATCAATCATGAGATACTGGGCAATGTACTTCCAGCCGTCTTTCTTCATGATTTTGCTGATAATTTCCTCATTATTGTAGGGCTCACCGGTACGCACGTAGCGAGCCACGGGGAGCTGGGTACGGGCAGATTGTTCTTCACCACTCTTGGCAGAGAAGAAATCTTTTGCCACTTTCTGGGCCTCTTTATCAGGCATATCAGAAATGGAGGAGCAGAACCAGCGATCCCACAAAGCATCATTAATCAAGAGACCATGGTCGTAGAAATCACTGAACACTTGCCCATTGCCACCGGAACCGGTAGGAATGTTCGTCTTGTGGAAGGCATAGATACCATCTGCCGGCAAGCAGGGGTCTGCAAAGGCATTGCCTATACCCACGCCGGGCACACCGCTCTGGTAAAGCATACGGCGCAATGCAGGCAGAGAACCACCACCGGAGGGAGCATACCATCCGGGTTGCAAACGCATACCGGAGAAACCGGCCAGAGAGAACGGAGGATGCACGGGCAGCTCCAACACAGAGGCGAACGATACCTGCTCACCACCGGAGTTGATACCCAGCACACCGTTGCGGCCAATGCTGTCCATGGGGCAAGCATTCATACCGGCACCCACATCAAGCACGGCGAGCTGATAGGGGTGGTACTGGCGCTGCTGATCATCGGGTCTGATAATCATGCTGCCCCAGAAAGCCGGGCTGGAGTGCTGCCAGGATTTGGTACGATAATCTTTACCTTCAAATACGCGGGCATCCAAATTAAGGTTGGCAGATTTGGGAGCCACACCTACTGCCGCAATGAAATACGGTACAGCACTGTCACGCTGGGAACCATCGGCACGCCACACCGCATCGTTGCGATTCTCATCGCAAATCACCGTTTCATCTTCACCGGCGGTGGAGGGATCATACCACCCCATCAAGAAACGCTGCGGGCTGTGACCACGCTTACCGATTGCTGTGTCAGAACCGCTGTCCTGATAACGTCCGGCAAAACCGTTCATCACCGAGATAGCCTCCACTACCTGCGGGGCAAACCAAACACCGTCAGTCGTGTATGAACCACCGGAAGCGTTAATACCCAAACGGAGACGCAGCTTGAAGAGGCCTGCCTCCATATTAGCGGCAGACGCAACACCGGCAGCAGAGCTTTCCATACCGGAGCCCATGGTGTAGAAACGAGCATTATAACCGGCTACGGCACTGGGGTTGTAGCCCAACACAAGCGGGTTGTCGAAAGCACCATTACGGTTGCTGCGAGAGTTACCGTGAGAGAAGAAGAGAATCTCACCGGGAGCAAACTCAATATCTTGATTGGCGCCACCGACCGTGGCCAAGAAGTAGTTACCGTAGTCCATACCGAAACCCGTATCTGCAGAGTTCTGGTGCATGGCGTACGTTTGCCACTTATAATTCCAAGTACCGGCCTGAGATACGGCATAGGTCTGCAACCAAATGGTCTTATAGGGGATGGACTGCGCCCAGAGCTGCTCACCGCGAATCTTCATGGGCACGTTGTAGGGGTTCCACCACAGGAACATGGGGGAGAAACACATACCCAAGCGGTGTACCTGCTGTTGGTCTGAGGTCATCGCGAGAGAACCATCGTTATTCTTATGGTCCTCTTCCACCAAACCGAACGTACACATGTAGGAGAGCAACACGGGAGTGCGGGCATAACCGGCAGCATCATCACCGTTGTGCATCAATGAGCGGGAATCATAAATAGAGCAACCGCCACCGGGAGAGTACGTCTCAAGATTCTGCGGTGTTCTGTTATCGCCCTGGTTAGGGATAGCCGTACCACTGATACGCGTGTAAGCGTTATCAACATTGCCGAGGAGGCGAGCCGTCACATTCTTGTTATCCTGAGCGCTGCCGTTCGGCCAGCAGTTGTAATAGGCATACAAGTTCTGCCATGAACCGATGGGCAGGTTCTTTTCAGAGCCGGCCTGCAAGTCGCCATCATAATCGGCAATCGGGCAATCTCGCTTTTCATCCGGCTGGAACTCTCGCTCAGCCTCAAAGTTACCTTTCTTACCGAGCAAGAGGCAAAGGTCTTGCTTGAGGCCACCTGTACGCACATTAATGGGGAGAGAGTACGAGTTGGTGGTCACATCAAAGAAATACGGCATGCCGAACTGGGTAACACCATCCACATGAGCCAAGCTGCGCATGGTGAGCAGTTTTTCGGGCTCGCTGATGTCGCCGGCGTTGAATGCACCGTCTTTAAAGATGGGAGCGGGGGCATTCCAAGTAGCACGTAACACCTCCTTGGGGTTGGAGCCTATTTGCGGATTCTTGATAGTAACTTTGGATTTTTGGTTTTCACCGCCTACCCACCATGCATAGCAAGCTTTATTGCGACCGGAGGCGGGGGTGTATACCAAATCTGCAAAAACGCAGTTTTCATCACGAGAACCGGCAGAACCCAACGTGCCCTCACCCACCATGCAAACGCGTTTACCGGGGCTGGATGTGCCGAGTGAAGCAGCCGAGGCAAACTTTTTAAGCTCTGACGGTTGACGGGAAGAAATCAACCACTGGCGGAACATGGAGGGGCGCCCGGGCTCATAAGTTTCTTTAATGGAAGAGCCCTTGTGGTCACCTATTTTGGCACGGCCATAGATGGGGCCGGACCAACTATCCCACACACCGAGAATATAGCGAGAGCCACACTTTTCCGAGATACCGGAGTTAGCCGTTACACGGCAATCGGGGCCGAGCGCCACCTGCAACTCACCGAGAGCGGCATCCAACCCGACCAAAGCCTGTTGGCGAGCCTGTGCTTGGAGAATGGTCTGAGCAGATATACGACTCTGCGATGAAGCAGTAGCCATAATACCTACAGCAAGAAGAGCCAAGAGCATCATCAGCGTCAAAGAAGCAATCAAGGCAAAACCATGCTTCTTTCTCTTGACTAATTTCTTAGGCAAAGGTTTAAATTTTCTGAGCTTCATAAATAAAAATGCAAGTACCATACCACTATACAGCAATCCCCCACCGAGTCAAGCAAAAAGCGCACTTCCTCAAAGGGAAAATGCGCTTTTTGAAGGAAAGAATCCGTAAACCCGCTGTTTGGTCAGGATATGTGCCGAACAAAGAGAAACTCCTTAATACGCTCATTGGCAGATGCGCGCAATTCTGCCGGGGTATCATTCTCTAACACACGCCCCTGCTCCAGGAAGATGATGCGGTCGGCCAACTCACAGGCAAACCCCACATCGTGAGACACCACAATCATCGTCATACCGTCTTCCGCCAAATCCCGCATGAGGGACTGCACCTCGCCCACCATTTCGGGGTCAAGCGCAGAGGTAGGCTCATCAAAGAGGAGGACCTCGGGCTCCATGGCAAGTGCACGCACAATGGCCACACGCTGTTTCTGGCCGCCGGAGAGTTGAGAGGGATACGCCTCAGCTTTATCAGCCAAGCCGATACGCTCCAGCAGCTGCTTGGCACGGGCCTCGGCCTCAGGCAACGTCATAATCCCCGCTTTGACCGGAGCAAGCGTAATATTCTGTACAATGTTGAGGTGGGGGAAGAGATTAAAGTGCTGAAAGACCATCCCCACACGCATGCGGTAAGCATTGAGTGCTTTTTCCGTATGCTCCGGCTCTGCCCCATGAAAAAGCACTTGCCCGCCATCCGGTATTTCCAAAAAATTCATGCATCGCAACACGGTACTTTTACCGGCACCCGAGGGACCGACCAAGAAAACGACTTCGCCCTGATTCACCGCCAAAGAAACACCGTTTATCACCCGATGCCCGGCAAAATCCTTTACTAAATCGCGCAATTCTATAATGGGATTATCGTTCATTTTTCTGCAATCTTTTTTCGAGTTTCTTCAACAAGTGACTCAGCACCACAACCATCGACAAATATATGAGGGCCACCGCCAGCAACGGTAAAAAGGCATCATAAGTTTGGCTCAAAATAATATCACCGCCTTTCGTGAGGTCAACCAAAGCAATGTAACCGCAAATACTGGTTTCTTTCAACAATACAATAAACTCATTACCCAACGCCGGCAACACATTTTTGAAAGCCTGGGGCATGATAATACTGCGCATGGTGTAGCCATACCCCAAGCCCAAGCTGCGCCCGGCCTCCATCTGCCCCTTATCAACAGCCATAATCCCCGAGCGGATAATCTCTGCAACATACGCGGCAGAATTAAGCCCGAATGCCACTATGGCCACCAGCACTTTACTGACCTCCACCGAACCGAAGATAACGAAATAAATAATCAGCAACTGTACTACCACGGGAGTACCACGCACCACCGTAAGATACAAGCGACACAGCAAATCAAGCACGCGATAACGCCCGGTTTGATCTGCCGTGCTGCGAATAATGCCGATGAGGGAACCTAAAATAATACCGATAAGGGCGGCAGCGGCAGAAATTTCAATCGTAACAACCAAGCCCTCTGCAAGATACTTCCAACGGCTGTTTTTAACAAAGTTGGCATAAAAAGAAGCCACCAAACCGGTTGACGTAGCTTCTTCATCCGCCACCTCAGCATCTTGGCGATTCAAATACGACTCAGCAATACGAGCCAGCGTACCGTCTTGCTCCATGGCCTCAAGCGTCGCGTTAAGCATGGACAAAAGCTGAGGGTGATTTTTGTTTACAGCAATGGCGTATTCCTCCGCGGTAAGCGGCTCAGGCAAAATCCTAAGTTTGGGATTGCGAGCCACGTGTTTCTCTGCCGGCAAATTATCCAAAACCACGGCATCCACCTTACCCGCTACCAAGGCCGCAACGGCCAGGGCACCATTGGCAAAACGCTCCGGCTCACCTATATGCTCGGCCACATACAAATCCCCCGTTGTACCGGATTGAACCCCGATGCTCCGCCCCGACAAATGGGCCGCGGATTCGATATCAGCCCCCTGCGGCACGATAACTACTTGCATAGCGCGTGCGTAGGGGCGGGTAAAATTGACCTGCTGTTCACGATCGGCAGATACTGTAATACCGGCTGCCGCCAAACTGACTTTTCCGGACTGCACGGCAGCAATCACAGACTCGAACTTCATGTTCTCCACACGAGAGCTCATACCATTACGGCGAGCAATCTCCGCCACGACATCCACATCAATACCAACAATCTCCTCACCACTGAAATACTCATACGGCGGGAAGGTAGCATCTGTCGCCATAACCAACTCCGGCCCGCGTTCTTCTTTACAACCGGTCAAACACAACATTACCGGGAGCACCAGCATCCATATCATTATGCTCCATTTACTCAGCATTCGCATACCCACAGCATAGCATATATTTTCACATATTCAAGGCTAATCCATCTAACACAAAAAAGCAACCTCAAGCACAGAGCCGAGGTTGCCGAAAAAACAAAGCACGCACAAGTTATCAAGACAACTTGCTGACCGCCGTACGCACCAGATAATCCACCAATGCGGGAGTAGCAGCAAGTAAGTCTTTACTTTCCAGCGGCATGGTTAAGCCCATGATGGATTCAGCATTGATGGCGGCAGGATTTTTAAGATTAGCACCCACCAAACCCTGAATCGCATTGATGGCGGCTTTATCTGCCAACAAAGACTCCAAAGCATCTTTCAGGTCGGCGGGGCAACCTTCTCTAAGGGCTCCCACCACTTTGTTACGAATAGCAACTGCTGCGAGGTTCTGTAATAATCCCATATCTGTATTTTATTTTACGGTTACGTTAATAAGATGCGTTTCTGCGGGGGCTTTCCCCTTTTCCCACGGGCGGGCATAAACAAGTTTCACAGTACCCTGCCCTGCTTTGACAGCCGAGACGGTAACTACGGTAGCGCGCGGGCACCCCACCATACCGCGAGGATTTTCTGCCGTCTCCAGTTTCACCTCAACCTCCACACACTCGGCAGATTCTGCAACTTGCCAAATATAACCGGTAGTGGGATTACCGGGTAAGGTAATACTCTCTCGTTGCCCTATGGCAAGCTCCATATTCTCCTCAGCCGCAATAGCAGGGGCTGTCATCACCACCATACCGGCAAAAGCTGTCATCAGATTATTTTTCAGCATGGCTTTTTTATAACAGCATATCCTCAAAACGTCAAGCCAACTTTTTGTAAGTTATACACACACTTTTTATCATTGCGACAGATTTCGGGCTTTTCAATCGGTTAGAAATCAGGTATAATGCCGCGCGTTATGTTACAAGCAGGTATCGTAGGTCTCCCCAACGTCGGCAAATCCACACTTTTCAACGCAGTTACACGCTCTCGCAAGGCCGAGGCAGCTAATTATCCGTTCTGCACCATTGACCCGAACGTGGGTATGGTAGAAGTACCGGACAAACGTTTGCAAGTGCTGGCCGAAATCAGCAAGACGCAGAAGATTGTGCCGGCCGCCATTGAGTTTGTAGACATTGCCGGCCTTGTTAAAGGTGCCGCAGAGGGTGCAGGATTGGGCAACAAGTTCCTTTCCAACATTCGAGAGACAGACGCCATTGTACAAGTTGTTCGCTGTTTTGAGAACGATGACATCATCCACGAACTCGGCTCCGTAGATCCGGTCCGAGATATCGAAATCATCAATTCCGAGCTGATTTTGGCAGACATTGCCGCCATGGAGAAGCGCAAGGAGAGCCGCATAAAGAAAGCACGCGGCGGCGATAAAGAGGCCAAAGACGAAGTGGCCCTCATTGAGAAGTTGTTGCCCCATTTGGACGCCGGCAACCCGGCCATTACGCTGGAGCTGAGCGATGACGAGCGAAAACTCCTGCACAGTTTCTTCTTGCTTTCCAACAAAAAGAGCATTTTTGCCTGTAACGTAAGCGAAGATGAATTGGCCGAGGCCGTGAAGAACCCGGATTCTCACCCCTATGTTTCTGCCGTGCGCAAGTATGTGGCAGAGCACCACAACGCAGAAGCCATCGTTATTTCTGCCCGCATTGAAGAAGAGCTTTCCGAGCTTCCGCAGGAGGAGGCTGTTCTCTTCCTGAACGACCTCGGCGTAGAAGACTCCGGCGTGAGTGACTTGATTCGCGCCGTATATCATCTGCTGGGGCTGCGCACCTACCTGACCACAGGTGTAAAAGAGACTCGAGCCTGGACCATCAAGGCCGGTGATAAAGCCCCGCAGGCAGCGGGCGTTATCCACACCGACTTTGAGCGCGGGTTCATCGCAGCACAAGTTGTATCATACGAAGATTTGGTAGCTTGCGGCTCTATGAGCAAAGCCAAAGAACAAGCTAAACTGCGCATCGAAGGCAAAGATTACGTGGTACAGGACGGTGACGTAGTCGAGTTCCGTTTCAACGTATCCAAATAATCCGTCATGAGTGAGAAACCAGCCGAAACACTCTGCATTGTCATGCCCTGCTATAACGAATCAGCAGGCATACGACAGACCGTGCAGACCGTGAATGCCAAACTGGCAGACCTTATCGAGAGAGGTCGGATTGCCGCTAACAGCTGCATGCTGTTAGCTGATGACGGTTCACGCGATAACACTTGGTGCATTGTTGAAGAACTGCACGCGGCGTATCCCCGACTCAAAGCCTCCGCCCTAGCCGGAAACAGAGGCAAAGAATATGCCCTGTTTGCCGGTCTGATGGAGGCCAAAGAGCTGGCAGATATTATCATTTGCATGGATGCCGATTTACAGCACGACATCAATGCCATTGATGATTTCTTGGACAAACGCGCTGAAGGTTATGAGTTGTTGTATGGGCTCAAACGTAGCCGAGGTAAAGAACCGTTTATCCGAAAAATCACGGCCAAAGCATTTTACCGAGTGATGGGGTTGCTGGGCTCCCCCGTACTCAAGGGGCATGCAGACTATAGCCTGATGACCAAACAAGTATTGGATGCTCTCAGTGAGTACGGAGAAAGCAACATGATGTTCCGCGCCCTGTTACGGCACACAGGGTTCCGCCAGGCTCCCGTTTATTTCGACGTACTTGAAAGAGAACAGGGTGAAAGCAAAATGAGCCTGAGGCGCTTGCTCGGCCTCAGCATCAATGCCATCACATCATTCTCAGTAGCCCCACTGCGCCTCATTGCATGCTTAGGGCTGTTCATTTTCGTCATCAGCCTGTTCATGGTAGCCTGGGTTGTTGTTGATTTCTTCCGACTCGGCACCCCCAACGGCTGGGCAACCCTCACATGCAGTCTCTGGTTTCTCGGCGGCTTAGGCATGATGAGCATGGGCATAGTCGGCGAATACATCGGCAAGATGTATATGGAGACAAAGAAACGCCCCCGCTACTACATCAGCAAGCGATTGCGCTGATTCCCTTCTTTTTTATACGCATTGTGCAAACAAAGAGCCGTTCCCGACATGATATCGGGAACGGCTCTTTAATAATTGATGCTTCAAGCCGTAAGCTCAGCACTTACTGCCGGCTACCCTCAGGTGGCAATACCGAAGTGTCGCTGTATATCCGCAAAGATGCGATCGCGAAGCGTGCGAGCTTTCTCTATGTCCCTGGTACGCAGAGAGAAGCGCAGGCGTTCAGCTGTAGCGTCGGGCTTGTGGACTGTGACGTGGCACCACCATACACCGCGATTATTCCACAGGTGGTGGTTGATATTGTCATCGTTAATACGAAGCGCGATTTTAGTTTGTTGTGATGTCATTTTCGTAAAAGGTAAGTGCAGGGATTGCAGTTAAAGTACTCTTAGCGAACATGCGCGCGGTTCGTTTCCGGAACAGCCCCGCGGCACTCGTGTTTTTTTCTCGACGAGATAGACAACACTTCGTGCCGCTCCGTTCAAAAAAAGTACAGAAAAATCAGTAAAGGATACCTGCCTTCTTGAGCGTGTTGTAGGCACCGTTCTTAGAGATGGTGCGCAGAGCCTTGCAGGAAAGCTTCATGCGGATGTAGCCACCGCGGCCACCGTTGAGCTCAGGAACCCATACGCGCTTCTCCTGAAGGTTGGGGTATACGGTACGGTTAACAACTTTAGTGACGTGACGGCCGATACCGCCCTTCTTCTTGGCAAGACCGGAGCGATGAATGCGGCGGCCCTTGTGCGGCATAGCAAACGTGATATTGCAGATTCTGGACATAAGATTTTAGTGCGGTTAATGTTTAGCGGAGCGACATTATACTCATTTTTCTTGTCACGTCAAGCAAAACCTCTCATTTTAAGCAAAAAACTTTTCAATCAGCCTCCGGACCTGACTGATTTTAGTGATTTTCAACAAAAAGAACCCGCACTGTGTCTTAAATACAGCGTGTACGCATATAGGACTTGAAAAACGAAATAGTGCGTGCTACCCTCAAGAAAGACAGACAATGATGAACACACAGGCATTCAACGAAGAAATTGCGCAACACTCTGAATGGGTAAGCGCCGTAAAGATGGAGATGTCAAGAGTGTTGGTAGGTCAACAAAAGTTGGTAAACCGCCTCATTCTGAGTCTTCTGTGCAAAGGTCACGTATTGTTGGAAGGCGTACCGGGCCTCGCTAAGACTCTTTCGGTAAAAGCCCTTGCCGGCACCATGCACGCAGCTTTCTCACGCATCCAGTTCACCCCGGACTTGCTTCCTGCGGACTTGTTAGGCACCATGATTTACAACCCGGAAACCCGCCAATTTTCGGCAAAGAAGGGTCCGGTGTTCGCGAATCTGATACTGGCAGACGAAATTAACCGCGCCCCGGCCAAAGTGCAAAGTGCCTTGCTGGAGGCCATGCAAGAGCGCCAAGTAACATTGGGAGAAACGAGTTATCCCCTGCCCTCCCCCTTCTTGGTATTGGCAACGCAGAACCCGATTGAGCAAGAAGGCACTTACCAGTTACCCGAAGCTCAGCTGGACCGCTTCCTCTTCAAGATTATCGTTGATTACCCGGAGCGAGATGAAGAGCTGCAGATTCTCAATATGATGAGCCGCACAAGTGCCGCCCCGCAAACAACCCCCGTTGTATCCGTACAGACCATTGAGACCTCTCGTGCTCTGATGGATCGCATCTTCATTGACCCCGCCATTGAGAGCTACATCGTAGACTTGGTGCGAGCCACCCGCAACCCGGGCAAGGTAGACCGCCATTTAGAGGGCATGGTACGTGCGGGCGCATCCCCCCGTGCCACCATCAGCATTGCACTGGCCGCCAAGGCATTGGCATTCACCAAGCAGCGCGCCTATGTTACCCCGCAAGATGTAAAAGATTTGGCACACGACATTCTGCGCCACCGCATTCTGCTCTCTTACGAGGCCGAGGCCGCTAATATCACCAGCGATAGCATCATTGACAGCATCCTTTCTAAGGTACCCGTACCCTGATGCCGCCTGAATTTTGACCCGCCATGGATAAAACGCAGGAAATCATGCAGAAAGTGCGCCGTATTGAGCTTACGGCGCGCCGCCTGACCACCGCCACACTCTCCGGCCAATACCGCGCCAGTTTCCGCGGACAAGGTTTGGAGTTTGATGACTTCCGCGAATACCAACCCGGGGATGACCCGAGATTCATAGACTGGAAGGTAACGGCCCGCACAGGTGCCCCCTATGTACGGCGTTTTCACGAGGAGCGTGAGCAGGTGCTTCTGTTGGTTGTAGACACCAGTGCCTCTATGCGCTACGCCAGCACGGCCGCTGAGAATTCCAAACTGGAATACGCCGCCCTCATCGCCGCAGTATTGGCCTACAGTGCTGCACGCAACGGCGACAACGTGGGCCTGCTGCTCTATGGTTGCCACCCGCACTTTTACCTGCCGCCGGCCAAAGGTATGAAGCAATGCCTGCGTATCATTCGAGAAATTATCTCGAATGAAAACAGTGGCGAAGATGTCAGCATGGAAGAAGTAGCTGCAGAAATTCTGCGCACTCAGCGCAAGCGCACCATGTGCTTCCTTATCAGCGACTTCATGATGGCAGCAGACAAAGAGTCCATCGGTAAGCTGAACTTCAGACACGAGCTGATACCACTGCGCGTGGCAGACCCCATGGAACTTGAGCTGCCGCAAGATGCGGGCACCGTGTGCATACAAGACCCGGAGAGCGGCACGCCCTACCACATCAACATCAGCGCCCCCGCTACCAGAAAAGCCTATACCCGCGCCCTGACCGCCCACCGACGCGACTGGGAGAGCGTATTTACCCAATTAGGCATTGATATGAGAGATTTGCGCACGGACGCGGACTTTGTGCCGGCCTTACGCGCCTTGTTCACCCGCCGCAGCAGTCACTTTGCCCGCTGATTACCGCCATGATAACACTCGCACAAACACCGGCCACCCCCACCGCACAGCCTATAGACCTACTCAAGTGCATACCTGAGTTGGAGAAAGGAATCCCCGCGGAGGCGCTAGAGAGCAGCGGTATCTCCCCATGGTTGCTTTGGGGAGGGAGTGTTGGGCTAATCCTCCTCATCGGCTTGGTAGTATTCCTCATTATCCGCAAAAAGAAAACAGCCCCCCTACCACCGTCGGCAGAGGAAATAGCCATGCAGCGTCTGGAGGCCTTACGCACCTTACAACCGGATTTGCGAGCATGCGGTTTAGAGCTTTCCATGATTCTGCGTGAATATTTGGCAGGCAAAACAGAAGACCCGGCTCTTTACGAAACACATGAAGAATTCAGCCGCCGTTTGGATGCCCTCTCAGCCATACCGCGAGAGTGTCAATACGCCACGCGCATGCTGTTAGAGAAGTTCGTGGAGCTGAAATACGCCGGCCGACAAGAAAACGCGCCGCAACTGGCCGCTCAACTCATTGCCGAAACAGAGCAAACGATTCTGAATATTCAAGAAGCCCAGCAGAAAGCCGCAGAAGCCGCTAAAGAACTGGAAAAAGTCAGAAAATTATCATGATGCCCTTCACCGACAACAGCCTGATACTGGCCGCAACGGAATCGGTCGGAACCGTGCGGGATTTTCAATTCGCTACCCCGGCATGGTTATGGGTGCTTATACCTCTGGCAGGCTTACTGTTTTTGCGCCGCCGCCGCGGCACAGCAACAGCCGTACAACACCCCGGTATCAAATTGATAGCGGAGCACTTGCCCACCCCATCAGTACTGGCCGGTTTCGTGGGGCCCATAGCAGCCACCTTGGCGGCGGCTTGTGTCATTATCGCCTTGGCCGAGCCTCAATGGAAAGTGACGCACAAAGAACCCGTAGCCAGCGGTATCGACATCATGATTGCATGCGACCTCTCCGGCTCAATGGCGGAGAAAGACATGCGCATCAAAGGGCAGGTAGTAGACCGCCTCACCAGTGCAAAATACGTAATCAACGAGTTCATCGACAACCGCCCCAACGACCGCATGGGCTTGGTGGCCTTTGCCGGCAAACCGAAATTGTGCAGTCCTTTAACCATGGATCACGCCATTTTACGGCACAAGATAGATTCATTTTACTTGGCGGAGGTCAATCTTTTCGGTCAGCTCATCAAGCCCGGCTTCATCATAGAAGACGGCACGGCAATCGGCTCGGCCATAGCCTCTGCCGCCACGCGTCTCAATGAGCGCAAAGAAACGAAGTCAAAAATCTTGATTCTGGTAACGGACGGCATCAACAATCGCGGTGAAATCAGCCCTATAGATGCCGCCACAAGTGCCGCCGATTTGGGCATCCGCATTTACACCATTGCCATCGGCAGTGATAAGAGGCTTTCCAAGCACATTGCCCAAGAGGACGCCATTGATGAAAAAACACTCAAAGAGATAGCAAAGCTGACGGGAGGTCGCTACTACCGTGCCGGCAGCAGCCAGGGCTTGGCAGATGCTTTCTCCGTCATTGATAAACTGGAGAAAACGGACTCCGAGCCGCGCACATTCGTGGTATACGATGCCCTCTTCTATTGGCCCATGGGGGCGGCTTGCGTCTTACTGTTGATAGCGCTGACGGCCAATCTGACATTCCCGAAACCTGCGCCGTGATTTGTAACTGAACGAACAACATGAGCTTTTTATATCCATACGTATTGATAGCACTGGTGCTTCCGCTCTTGCTGGGAGTCGGCACCTACATGCTGCATCTGCACCGCAAAGGCAACTGGGAGAAGTTAGTATCCCCCGCCCACCGGCACGAGCTGGTACGCACCACCTCCCCGCTGCACTCCGTTGTTCCTGTAGTAGCGGCCCTGCTGGCGTTGGGGTGCTGTATCATTGCAGCAGCCCGCCCCTACAACGGCTATAAAAACACCGATGCTTTAGTAACCGGGCGCAACCTCATCATAGCCATGGATATCTCGCGCTCCATGGAGACGCAAGACGTGCAACCGTCTCGATTAGAAGAAGCACGCACAGCAGCTCGTGTATTGATAGACGCCTTGCCGACAGATAAAATCGGGCTTATCATCTTCTCCGGCGAGGCTGAGCTTACCATCCCTCTTACCTACGATCACCTCACGCTGCAAGAAACCCTTAACTTAATCAACCGAGATTGGGAAAGCTATGGTGGCTCTAATTTGGAGCATGTGCTTAAACTGGCCATGCAAAATTTTGAGCGCAACTCAGCTACCGGCACAAACGCGTTGGTCATATTGAGTGATGGTGAAGATACCATGGATTTCTCCCCTGCCCTGCTGGATGAGGCACGCAAGAAAAACCTGCTTATCATCACGGTCGGTATCGGCACCACGGAAGGCGCCACCATACCCGACCCGCAAAGAGAAAACGGCATGTGGCAAGATGCCGAGGGCAAACACGTCATCAGTAAATTGCAACCGGAAACCCTTGCCATGCTTGCAAGAGAAACCGGGGGTGATTTCTTCATCATGAACAACTCTACCGACCTTGCAGCCTTTGCACAAGTTGCGGCAGAAAAGATTGACAGACATGAAGAAACGCAATCAGCCGGGAAAACGCCCAACGATATGTATGCTTATTTCGCCTGCGCCGCTTTGATTCTGCTCATCATAGCTATTCTGACGGCAACCCGATGGCGTAACATGCCCACCAATTTACTTCGCAAGGCCCCGCTGCTGCTGCTCGGCGCCATCCTGCTGCAACCCATACACGCAGCACCGACTGAAGAATCCATACAAGCCTATCGGCAAGCACTTACATACGCAGCGGAGGGAAAAACTGCTGAATATGCAGAATCTCTCTCCACAGCATTGTTGGATGAAGACCCGCTCATGCAAGCCGCTACCTTACAAAGACTGGGTAACATACGCACCGAGGCCACTTTTGAACAATTGCGTCAATTATACGAGCCGACACAAGGAGGAGTCCCGGCTCAGCCCAACATCGAGCAGTTGGAAGGCATTGTAAAACAACTGGAAGCAAATACCGTATACTTTCAAGATGCGCTTCGTGCACACGCTGATTACGCCCCGGCTGATGCAAACCTTAAACGCGTTAAGCAACTCATAGAGAATATCAACAAAGAAATAGAGCGACTCAAGCAGCAGCAAAACGAGCAACAACAGCAGAGCGACCAGCAAAAGCAGGACGACCAGCAAAAGCAGGACGACCAGCAAAAGCAGGACAACCAGCAACAGCAGGACAACCAACAACAGCAGGACAACCAACAACAGCAAGACGACCAGCAAAAGCAGGACGACCAGCAACAGCAGGACGACCAGCAACAGCAAGACGACCAGCAAAAGCAGGACAACCAACAACAGCAGGACGACCGGCAAAAGCAAGACGACCAGCAAAAGCAGGACGACCAGCAACAGCAGGACGACCAACAACAGCAGGACGACCAACAACAGCAGGACGACCAACAACAGCAGGACGACCGGCAACAAGAAAACGAACAGCAGCAGCAAAGCAATCAGCAACAGCAACAAAAACCGCGTCCGTCAGACTCCGAGCGTCAGGCTCAACGCAAACAACAAAGAGCTCATGACATTCTGAACATGAACCGTGACGAAGAAGACGAAGCCGAAGCTCGCAAATTACGTCGTCAATACGAGTACCGCACACAGCGCAAGAGACCCAATAAAGATTACTAAAATTTTCTATCCCCATTTTCATCTGTATGAAAAATCTCCTCACCCTCATCATAGGCCTGGTAGCAGTATTGCTCAACACCGCCCAAGCAAAAATAGAGGCCTTGTGGTCTACGGACTACGCTCTACCGGGCGAAAAGGTCGTACTCCTTCTGCAACAGGTGCATACCAGCAATGCAGGGCCGTCACGTATACGCCAAGTTTCTACCGGTAAAATTAAGAACGCGCATTTTCTTCAAAACCGCAATATGCGTGATAATTATTACGAAGAAAGTATACAAGATTCCAACGGCAACACAATCGGGCGAATCGAGGCGTACATGATTCTCGTAGAGGTGGGAGGCAGCGGTAAAGTAGAGTGCGAGAACATCGAGGTTACATTCTCAACCGGCAACAAAGAAACCGTAACCGTTCCCGAGCTTCCCGTATATACTACGGCAAAAGTAGAATGGCGCAATATAGAGAGCAGTCAAGACTCCCCCATAAGCTTCGGCACCATGATACTGACAGAGCCCGAAGAATACTATGCCGGGCAACCCGTCCACGCCTCTATCAAACTACTGTTGCCACAGAACTTCAACAGATTGGAGCAGCAACCCCGCATCATATCTCAGGGCGTTAAAGCAGACACATTCCACCACCCCGTAGGCGGTTTACTCGGTACACTGTTGCAACACTGGTTCCCCTTGAGAGAGCGGCTCGTACAAGCCAGAGGGCAGCAATGGATGGTACTGGATTTAGAGGTAGATCTCATTCCCCAAACATCGGGCAACAACAAAGAGGGCGAATACGATGTGTACATTCAGATTCCCAGCCTCTTCCAAATGAAAGAAACCCACACGGAAAGCAGCGCCGGGTTCACCTTCCAAAGCACCACGGTAAGACCGATACCGACCACCCTTGAACTGCCTAAACTGGCACTGCGAGCCCCGCGCCCCTTACCGCCGAACGCACCGGCCGACTTCTCTGACTTGGTCGGCACGTTCTCCATCTCAACATCAACCGAGGCCAAGGAATTGGCCATGAATGAAATGATAGATGTTCAGATTACCGTTAAAGGAAGCGGCAGCTTAGAGCAACTTACCTGCCCGCAACCGCAAGAGGCCGAGAACTGGAAACTGATGCCCCCCACGCGTAAGGTCATTACCACTGCCACAGGCGAGATAGAGGCCGTGGTATTCTCTCAGCTCATGCGCCCCACGGTAGAGGTAAGTGGAGTACCGTCATTCTCGTTCAGCTATTTTGATGCCGACACGGAAGAGTATAAAACCGCTGAATCTCAACCCATAGGTTTACCTTGGCGCGCAACGGAAGCCGGCAGTAGCGGCCAAGTTGTCAGCAGTCATGCAGCACCGCCTGCCGGCACAGTGCCCGTAGCCGAGCTTACCGATATTTACCACTTTTTACCGAATGCAAATGCCGGTGGTAACGGTGCCGCATTGTCTTTACCGCGTGAGTTGTGGTACCTGCTCTATTTACCCGGTGTGGGTATCATCCTCTGGCTTCTCGGCAAGCTTTGTTACACCAAATGGCAACAACAAGCAGCAACTCGCAGCAGAGATAAAATCCTCAGCACCATTGCAGCTGAAAAAGACGCAGCTGCATTCCTCAAAGGTATCGGCGCATTCATTGAAAGCAATATCCCCACAGCAGCAAGCAACACAGAGTTACAAGCCATTCTCAACAAAAGAGATGCCGAGGTGTTCCGCCCCGATGCCACCCCGCATGTCACGCAAGAAGAACGCACCGGCATATTGCGTGCCGTACGCAAAGCACTTTCGGGACTCACTACAGTGTTGCTGATGCTCTGCATGTGCACCCAACTGTGCCACGCCGTCGGTGATGATGCAGAACAATATTACGAGGAAGGCCAATACAGCAAAGCGCTGGAGATGCTGAACGAAGAACTGAAAAACGGCACTGATACCCGAGATAAAGGTGAGTTGTACTACAACATCGGCAACTGCAAATACCGCCTTAACGAGCCCGGAGAAGCCGCCCTGTACTACGCCCGCGCCCTTATGGAAACCCCGGGGCTCGCCGAAGCTGAGGCCAACTTGGCCTTCATTCAACGAAAAGAAGGTGCCATCTTGCCGCAGCAAACAACGGCAGACAAGGTATTTACCTACTTGAGTTACCCGCAGTTATGGCTGGCCACGGTTATATGCACCGCCACGCTGTTGTTGAGCATTGCCCTGAGCCTCCTGCTCAAAGGCAAATTGAAGTTCACCTTGCGCACGGTGACAGGCATCTGCATCTTTCTGAGTATTCTTTGCGCAGCAGACTATATCTATTATGCCACCCGCAGCATTGTTGATTTAACGGCCACACCGCCCACAGACATAGCCTACATCACCAAATCTACCGTTGCGCGCAGCGCAGCCGTGGAATCCGCAGATTCCGTGGTAGAGCTCCCGGCCTCCACGCCGGTGCGCTTACTGGCATCTCGCGGTAATCACCGTTATGTAGAAACCTTTACGGGCACCCGTGGCTGGATTCCGGCAGATACTGCATCCCCCTTAACAACCGGAGATACCACCACGCAAGCACCGCTTATCATGAAATTTAAATGAAAAAAACGGTAAAATATACCCTGCTCACCCTCAGCATAGGTCTGTTAAGCATAGCCTTGCTTTGGAGCCTCGGCTTATGGGTATACCAGCCTATAAGCATGCTCCCGGCGGGTATTTTGGTGGCAGTATGGGGAGCTTGGTATATCAAGCAAAAGAAATACCCCGGTCACACACAGCTCTGGCTGTGGGGGCTGGTAGTGCTCAATATCGTTACATTCAAACTCATCCCCGGCCCACAACCGGAGCAATGGCAAACACCTTGGGCGCGCAACCCTGAGTTCACACTCAGCGCAGATGGCACCCTGCTCACCATCACCAATATCAGAGATTTTGAGTACCGCAGCGTAACAGATTACACGCCTCGTTACCGCACCGAGACATACGACCTGCGCACAATCACCGGGGCAGACTTTGCTGCCTGCCATTGGGATGGTATGGAGGCCGTATGCCACACCATGATGAGCTTTAACTTTGCAGACGGGCGCCACTTGGTAGTATCTGCCGAAACCCGCCTCCCCGAGGGCGAGGAGCAAACCGCCATCGGAGGGTTATACAAGCGCTACGGCTTACTCTACCTATTCGGCACAGAAGAAGACATCTACGGGCTGCGCACCAACTACCGTCACGAGGATTTAATGCTCATGCCACTCAAGGCCTCCCCCGAAAAATCGCGAGACATGCTCCTTAACTTCGTATCGTTGCAGCAAGAGGCAGCCAAAAAGCATACGGCTTACAACACAGCGGCAGACAATTGCTCCACCGGCGTAATTAATACCTTCCGCGCCGTAGCACCACACATGCCCTGGTACTACAACCTGCTGCCGGTACACAATGGGGATATTGCACGCGTATTGTTTAACCACGGTGTAGTCAAATCCCGCCCCGGCGAAAGCTTTGAGGATTTCCGCAAACGCTGTTACTTGGGCTATGACCCTGCCCCCAATACAGCACCGGAATATTCAGAGGCCATTCGCACCAAAATCAATAGGCAATAATATTCAAACCACAACAAATAAAAGGGCGCAGCCGTTATATATCGGCTGCGCCTCATCATTTTTATTGAACAAAGGGAATCAGAGTCTGGCGAGAGCAGACAAGATGGCGGCGGGGTAGAGAATGTGCTCTTGCACCTGAATGCGAGCATGCAAGGTTTGCGGGGTGTCATCCGGCAATACGGGCACATAGGCCTGCATAAGAATCTCGCCGGTATCCATACCGGCATCCACATAGTGCACGGTGCACCCGGCCTGTTTGGCTCCGGCCTCCAAGGCCTGTTTCCAAGCCTCCACACCGGGGAAAGCGGGCAACAACGCCGGGTGAATATTAAGAATGCGGTTGGGGAACGCAGCCAGAAGGGGCTCTTTTACCAAGCGCATAAAGCCGGCAAGGCAAATCATATCTACCTTGAGCGCCTGCAATTTCTCAGCCACGGCTTGCTGCACCTCTAAGGGGAACTTGTTCTTGAACCCACCGCAATCCATCACCTCGGCGGGCACACCGTGTTGGCGAGCACGCTCCAAAATGTAGGCATCGGGGTTATCTGAGAGAACTATAACCACCTCTGCATCGAGGCGCCCCTCTTTAATGGCATTGAAAATGGATTGGCAATTACTGCCGGAACCGGAACCGAGAACTGCAAGTCGTATCATAACACGCGCACCTTACCCCACTCTGCGGCATATTGCAAGACTATTCGTACCACTCGAGCAAAAAAAACGTCCTTGCCAACGTCTCGTTGCAAGGACTTGAAAAGGATACGGGGGATAGGACTCGAACCTACGACCTCCACCATGTCAAGGTGTTGCTCTACCAACTGAGCTACCTCCGCATGGGAGAAATGGGCAGGGATGGATTCGAACCATCGAAATCGTACGATAGCAGATTTACAGTCTGCCCCCTTTGACCGCTCGGGAACCTACCCATTCTTTTTGCAGGCCACCGAAGTAGCGTGCGACGGCATTTTACATGATTTTTTTATGCATTGCAAGCCTTTTTTTTGCATTTTTTTAATTTTTTTGCAAATTCGGTGATTTTTGATAGCGGAAAGCGTGCACTAAAAACGCCACACCGGCCGCAAAGATACCGAAAGAAAGCCATTGTCCCTTAGTAACTCCCATCCATACAACATCATCGGGTTCTTTAAAGCACTCGCACACGACGCGAGCAATGGCATACAACACACCGAAAAGCCCGGCAAAAAGACCGGCCGGGGCGTTTTTCCACCGCAAGCGCACCAAAATCAGCACGGCAAAGAGCAACAAGCCCTCCCCCAACGCCTCAAACAGCTGGGAGGGATAACGGGGCTCCAAATATTCCCCGAGGGCATTGCGGAAAGTTTCATTCTCACGGCACATGCGGCAAAGCATACCTTCCTCACCCTCTATAAATTGCCCCTGCTCATTCCGCATAAAGAACGAATCATATGGCTTTTGCATGGTAGACTCCAGCGAGATTCTAGCAGCCATGCGAGATTGCGGAGAAAGCTCATAAAACGCAAGCGGGAACTTCATAGCCAGCGCATTGGCGGCATCACACACTCGCCCGTACAGCTCACCGTTAATAAAATTGGCAATACGCCCGAAGCACAGCCCTATAGGAGCCACAATGGCCAAGCCATCCAGCACGCGGGGGAAAGAAAGCTTGTGACGGCGGGCATAGAACAACGCCACCAAAATTACACCTATAATACCACCGTGAGAGGCCATACCGCCCTCCCACACACGGAACACCCAAGTAGGGTCGTCAAAAAAACCGCTCAGCCCGTGCTGGGGCAGCCAATAGAAAAAGAACTCACCCAAACGCCCACCGCACACCACACCGATAAGGCACACCTGCATGGCAATGAAATCTGACAATTTGTCGGGCTCGATGCAATAAAGCTTCGTTTTGGAGAGGCGTAACAACAACAAATACCCTAACACAAACCCGGCAAGATAGGCCAAACCGTACCAACGCACGGCAATGGGGGTTCCGGGTATCTCAACCAAAATCGGGTTCAGATGGTGCACATAAGTAGCCAATATATTCGTCATGACGAAGCTGCTTATACCACAACAGACACCTCTAAACAAGGCGAAACAGTAACACGAATCACAATTTGCGGTGTATATCACGCCGGTAACATAAAAAAAAGTGTCTGAACGCAAGTTTGTTCTCGCCAAGGCATGGCTTATTGTGTATAAATATAGCACACATCTGAATTTTTCGCCATGAAAAGAGCTCTTTTTACCATACTCGCAGCAGCCGTGTGCGGCTCCATGACCGCTTCCGCCGTAGACGCCTCCGCCGTTAAAGTTTCCCTCAACATTAAAGGCGGTGCCACAAAAGTAGAAAAACTCGCTCCCCCTCAGGGTATGTCTTTTGCCGGGGCAACCATGTCTGCCACTCCCGTAGTAGGTTGGCAGTTGGTAAATGTACCCGTTAAGATTGAAGCAAAAGCCAAAGGCGACACCCCCGCTCAATTCGTCCCCGCCATCAAGTTTACGGCTCACCTTCTGTTTGAGAGCGACAACAACGATGGCAAGCCCGTTAAAATTTCCAAAGAAATCACCTATGTAGACATCCCCGTCAGCGGCGGTGGCGAAGCCGCCAAGAACGAGATGAGCATCGGCTTATTCATCCCCCCCAGCAGCGCTACCCGCATCAATGTTAAAGGCAAGGGAGACCTGAAAGGTAAGCTCATGGGTGTAGCCTTGGAGGCCGAGTTCAACAGCAAGCAGTGCATGAAGAGCGGTGAGCCCCGTTACGTCATCTTTGACAACAATGCCAAGAAGAAGCTTGCCGACGAGTGGTGGACCAAGAGCATGGGCGAGACCGGCGCCGTCCTTTGCAGCGTAGACCAGACCCCCTATGCCGCATGGGTAGGCAACGCCTACCCGCAGGTGGCTCCCTCTGCAGATTCTGCTACAACCCCGGCAGTAAGCCCGGTACCCGCCCCCTCAACCACGACGGACACCACAGACACCGGCAGCTCAGACACCGAAACTCCCGCAGCTGACGACACCACAGACAGCGACACCTCGGCTACGGAAGAAGAAGACAGCAGCAGCCGCAAGGGCAAGAAGAACAAAAAGACCAAGCGCACACGCCGCTGATAACACAATCTTACTATCTATAACATACTCACATATACTTTATGGCTGAATATAAAACAACAGTAGCCCTTGAGATAGGCGCCCAAAGCGTCACCATGGGCGTATTCACCCCCGCCGGCAAGGGTTATGCGCTGTCGCGCTATGCCCGCAGGGACATCCTGCTTGACCCGGTAGAGGAAGGCATGCGCATGGACTACGTGAGCAATGCCATCGGTGAAATGGTAACGGAACTGAAGGTCAAGGGTAGCGATGTACGTAACGTTGTCTCCGGCCAACAGGTATTCATGCGCTTCATCAAACTGCCTCTCATTGACATTGATGACATCTCTGAGCACGTAGGCTACGAAGCCCAGCAACATATTCCTTTCCCGCTGGAGGACATCATCTACTCCTACCAAGTTCTGCCTGAAAGAGAACCGGGCGAGCAAGAGGTGCTTCTTGTAGCCATCAAGAAAGACGTGCTCGACAACCTGAACACGCAAGTAGAAGACAATGGGCTCAAGACACGCAGTGTTGACTGCTCCATCACCTCTCTCTACAACGCATACCGCATCAGCTATCCCGAGGACGAGGGCGAATCTGTTGTCATTCTCGACATCGGCGCCAAGACCACGGATATCATCTTCTCTGAGAGTGGCCGTTTCTTCACCCGCTCCGTCACGGCAGCCGGCTCTTTCATCACCAACAACATTGCCCGTGAGTTCAACCTGAACTTCAAAGAAGCCGAGCAACTCAAGATTGAGTCCGGCATGGTGTCTTTGGGCAACGGCTTTACCGACAACATGAGCGAGCAGGAGGCAGCACTTGCTACCACCATCCGCACCGCCATGAGCCGCCTCAGTTCCGAGGTACAGCGCACCATCAACCACTACCGCGCTCAGTACAAGGGCTCAGCCCCCACCAAGGCATACATTTGCGGTGGTGGCGCACGCTTGCCCTATGCCGTAGAGTTCTTGCAGGCCGCCCTCAATATCCCCGTAGAATACCTTAACCCGCTGCAGGCATTCAGCATCGGCTCCAAGATAGACGAAGAAGCCTTGGGGATGGATGCCCTTTGCTTGGGCCCGATTGCCGGTGCAGCCGTTACCGGCGCCAAGGTGGGTGAGTTCTACATTGACTTGGTACCCACAAGCGTAGGTAAAGACCGCGCAGAGCTGCAAATGCTGCCCAAGATTGCCGTGGGTGGTCTTATCGCCCTTGCCGGCGCAGGCGCTTTCGTATTCATGGCCAACAGTGCCGTGAAGAAAGCAGAGGAAACCAACGAGCTCTTCAAACGCCAACTGGCCCCCATTGAGAAGGATGCCAACGCCGTGCGTGATGCAGAAGAAGCCTTTAACAACGCCAAGGCTGAGCTGCACGAGCTTTCCACCCTCTACCGCAGCCGTACGGAATACACCGACATCATCAAAGCCATTGCAGAGGTAGGCACCTCCTACAACTTCTGGTTCACACAATTTGAACCAGTAAACTCCGAGACCCTCATGTTGGATCAGACCCTGGAGTCCGGCTCCGTCAGCAGACACACGCGCTTGTTTGCACCGTCTGCCGCCAATGGGGCCACGGCCATGGCCAATGTAGAAGCCGGCCAGATTAACGCCATCTACATCAAGGGCTACGCCATGAACGAACAAGAAGTTCGCGATGCTTATGAGAAGATTTGTAAGCAGAAGTTCTTCAACAGCGAAGAGGCTGATAAGAACAAGCACGTTCAAATCATCACGAATGACACGGGCGCTAACGCATCTCTGGGTTACCTCAAGTCATTCCACATGATTCTGCCCCTTATGGACAAGCCGCACGGCGACGTTTACTTTGATGAGTTGGACGAAGAAGTCTACCTCAGCGTCCCCACGTACCGCTCTAACGCCGAATGATAAACATCTACTCATCCATCTGACATGAACATCTTAGAAAACAAGCGTGCCGCTGCTCTCACAGGCGTATTTGCACTGGCATTTGCCGGGTTGGTTGCTATGGGCTTCATGAAGAGCTCCGAGGCAGAGGCTATCAACAAAGAAGCCGCTGCAAAAGAATCCGCTCTGCGCACCATCACGGGCTCCGCCCTGGCACCCAAGGCAGAAACCAAGGCAGCTCTTAACAAAGCCACCAAGAGCTTGGAAAGCCGCGTAAATGCCTTGAAGAACGACCTCAAGCCCTACACGGACACCTGCAAGGCCATCACCGCAGATGCCATCAGCAAAGAGCTGCTCTTCCACCCCGAGCACCTTGCCGCCGCCCGCTCATGGCTGAACAAGAAAGCCACCGCCACCGGTTGCGAGACACCCTCAGCCGATGCTTTCACCTTCGGTCTTGACCGCAACTACAACGAGCGTAACGACGCCGCCACGGCCGAGACAACACCGTTCTTGCTCTACCAGCTCAACGCCGCCAGAACGTTGGCCGGTTACGTGGCAGATGCCGGTGCCGTGTCTCTTGACCGCATGTACTGCGAGCCCGTACCGAGCGAAGAGGACGGCAAATACACATCTCTGCACATTGAGTTGACCTTCACCGCCAAGCGTGGCGACATTCCGTCCAACAGCGCCCACACCAGCACGGCAACTCAGATTCAGAACGCTATCCTTGATGGCAAGGGCGAAATCGTATTGCGCCAAGAGGAGAGCAAAAATGCACGTTATCTTTTCAAAATTAAAGGATTTAACGCCAACAGCAACAACACATACGAACCGATTGACTCCTACAGCGAGCCGTTCCAGACAGCAGGCGCAGAAAACGCCGAGCCGACCAGCATTGCCAAGCGCAAGGTGGGTCTTGATGACGAAACGGTGCAGATTAATCTGATTGTAGAAGCCGTCTATTTCTCTCAAAACGCAAACTAATTTCACGCACACATTATGGCTGGACAAACAGATTTAGGCAAAGGCGTACTTATCTCCGGTATTGTAGCCGGTATACTCGCCGTAGCTGCCGGGTTCGTATTGGTACCTTCCGCTCAACCGGGCAAGAAATACACGGTGGGCGCTGGCAGCACCGAGGAAATTACGCAGAAAGCTAAAACCGGCGAGAAGATTCTCGTAGAAATCGGTGTAGACAAGAGCGGCAAAAAGGTGGACCACATGGCACGCCACAGTGTCCAAGACGTAGCCCCCTCCAAAAAGCAGACTCGTGTCTCCCCCCTCTTCTCGGCCCCCGAGCTTTGGCAGGTCAGCATCGCTGCTGATAAGCGCAACGTCATCATGGACATCTTTGACGAAAAAGCCCCGCAGATTCACGCCGGCATAGCCAACACGTGGTTCTTGCAGAACGGGCTGGCTGACGCCCTGTGCGTATCAAACGGCCTGACACTGGATAGTGATGAAGACGGCTTCTCCAACCAAGAGGAGCACGATGCCGGCACCAATCCCTCCGACAAAGCAAGCGCCCCTGCCCTGCACGGCACAAACTACATCAAACTTGCCACCGTTGACAAGAAAACAAGCTCTGCGTACGTGCAGCTTGACTCCAACGAAATCGAGTATGTAGACCAAGCAGATTTCGTCACCATCAAGGTATTTGCCAAGAAAGACGACTCCCAACCCATCAAAGCCCTCACCAAAGAGGTTAAGCCCGGTGAGACATTCGGCGTCAGCGAGAATGAGCCCGACCGCTACAAACTGGTTGAAATTAAAACCGGTACGGGCGGTGGCATCACCGCGCTCGACACCGTCAACCCGCAGAAAGGTGAAGAAAACGGCTTTGCTATCGGTCACGGCAAGAAAAACCGCAAGAAGATTCAGGACACCTCTGTGACTCTTGTTGCCACGGCCGGCCCGAAGAAGGGTGAGAAGATTGACGTACTTGTCGGCGCTACCTTCGGGATTCCCGGCGATGAAAACACCAAATGTCGTGTGGTTGCTACCAATGCCGATGGCAGCTGCCAAATCATGATAGATGGCGGTAAAAACGAAGTTACGGCACCCAAAGCTGCAAATTAACCAACTTTAACGCAAAAATCGGCAAAAAAAATCAAGAAAAACCATTTTTTGAAATTGTTTTCTTTACATCAGAGCAGATTTCTGTCATAAATATAGCATTACCATGAACCACGCACCTCTCATCAACTCAAAAACCGTCACGGTGCTTGCAGCCTTGGCTTTCACCTGCCCGATTACGCAGGCAGAAACCGCAGGCTACATCAGCACATCCACAGCTGCCGGCACGAGCGAGGTTGGCCCCACTGCAGTCTATGCAGGCCAGTCCACTCAAAACAGCCTCATTGCTCAGGAAACCGCACGCCGCAAGGCTGAGGAAAACAAGGCCAAGATTCTCCTGCAGGAGGGTCGCACCGCTTACAGCGAAGGCAAGTATTCTCTGGCTCTCGAGAAGTACAAGGCCTCTTGGAAGACCCTGCCCCAGGGCCCTGCCACCAACTGCCTGCGTGAGTACCTCGTAAAGGTTATCGGCGATGCCTCCATTGCTGTAGCCATCGAATACTCTAAGGTTGGTCGCTACGATGAAGCCGAACAGCTTCTTTTGGATGTACTGAAGCGCGAGCCCAACAACAAGCGTGCCCGCAAGGAGCTTTCCGAACTGCGCGATCCCGTGCGCAACAACCCCGCTCTTACTCCTTCCCATGTTAAGGACGTAGAGGAAGTTCAGCGTTTGCTTGAGCTCGGTTGGGGGTACTACGACCTCGCCAAGTACGATGAGGCCCTCAAGACCTTCTCTCAGGTACTCAAGGTTGATCCGTATAACAGCGCTGCCCGCCGTGGTCAGGAGGCCGTACATAAGCGCCGCATCAACTACTACAGGGATGCCCGCAACGCTACTCGTGCCGAAATGCTGGCACAGGTTGATGAAACGTGGATTATCTCCAACAACGAAGATCTGCCCGACATCGAGCTCTCCGGCGGCGAAGTACCCGTGGTACACTCCGAGCGTCAGATTCAGAATGCTCAGAACCTGAGCAAGATGCAGATCAGCAACGTAAACTTTGAAGACACCGCCATTGAAGACGCCCTCGACTTCCTGCGTGGTGAAGCCCGCAAGAGCGGTGTTCAGATTAACTTCCGCTTCGAGCGCCCGGTTTCTGCTCCTGCCTCCGTAGCATCCTCCTCTGCTGATGAAGATGAAGACCTTGAAGATGAGGAGTCCGAGGAAGAGGAAGAAGAGGTAGTAGCCGCCCCTGCCAGCACGGCAGTACCCATGGTGGCTCGCCTTAAGGTATCCGGTGTAACCGGTCAGGAACTCTTGCAGATGATTTGCGACCAGTCCGGCTGCCAGTACCGCGTAGAAGACACCGGTATCGTCGTATACCAGACAGGCGCAGGCATTGAGCGTATGTTCAAGCGCCGCTGGAAGGTAGCCCGCGACTTCTTCGTAACAAGCGGCGGTGAGGAATCCGAAGACGAGGAAGATGCATGGGAAGAAGGCGGTAGCCACAAGGTGGTTAAGATTGACGCCGTAGCCGCTCTGCGCGCTGCAGGTGCCTCTTTCCCGAAGGGCTCCAGCGCACAGTACTCTGCCCGCACCGGCATGCTTACCGTAGAGAACACGGCTGATAACCTCGACTTCGTAGAAGAAGTTATCAACGACTACCGTCGTAAGCTGCCCCAGATGATTAAAGTGAGCGCCCGCTTCGTAGAGGTTTCTCAGACCAACGAGGAAGAGCTCAGCTTTGACTGGGTAGTTAACCCCTTCTCTGTTGCTAACAACGGCTCCACCTACTTGGGCGGTGTAAACGGCACGGGTTCCTCCCCGCTCCGCACTTACAACGACTTCGTTGGCTCCGGTGGCTCTGCCTTTGCTAACAACTATACCGGCAACTCCGGTTGGCCCATCACCCCGAACTCCGGTGGCATCACCGACGCCTACACCCCGACCGATAACGGTTTGATGACAGGTGGTCTGCGCTCCGGTTCCGGTGCTATCAGCGGCAGCTCCATGGATGCCCTCGTGGCAGCAGGCTCCGCCAGCAGCAACACCGCTAAGACAGTTGCTCCCGGCATCCTCTCCCTCTCCGGCATTTATGACTCCGGTTCTTTCCAGATGATTATGCGCGGTCTGTCCCAGAAGAAGGGTGTTGACATCATGTCTGCCCCCAGCTTGGTAGCACGCCCGGGTGAGTTGGAGTACACCCCCGATCCCGATCCGCTGGCAAGCGACCAGAACGGCGACAACGGTTGCGCCAAGATTGAGGTGATTCGTCGCTTCATTTACCCCTCCGCCTACGATCCGCCCACCACAGACTCCAGCAGCGGTGGCAACTGGGGCAACAACAACAACGGCAACAACAACTGGGGTGGCGGTAACAGCTCTCCGATTGCTACGCCCTCCAACCCGTCCGAATGGGCCGTGGAAGAAGTGGGTATCGTGATGCGATTTAAGGTAGACGAGGAAGATGGCAACGACATCATCAAGTTCAACCACTTCGAAATCCGCGTTGTCAACTTCGAAGGTTTCGTGAACTACGGTTCACCCATCACCTCTGCTGTAACGACTGAGACTCAGATTGAGCACATCACCCTTACGGAAAACCGTATCGATATGCCCATCTTCAGCCGCCGTTACATCAACTCCAACCCCTGCAGCTATGATGGTCACACCATCGCCATCGGTGGTATGATTGAGGACAATGTGCAGAAGGTAGAAGACAAGGTGCCCGTATTCGGCGACCTGCCCCTCATCGGCCGCTTCTTCCGCAGCAATGCAGAGTCTCACGTTCGCAAGAACCTGATGATTTTCGTAACGGCTGAGAAGATTGACCCGACCGGTAAGCCCACCCGCCTCCGTGACCTCGGCACGAGCGATGCTCCCACCGCCGGCAGCACCACTCCGAGCCTCTTCCCGGATGATGGCTTGGCTAACCCCTGATACCTCGCAGGTTCATAGGTAATCTTACAACCGCCTCCGATTCGCGTCGGAGGCGGTCTTTTTTATGCCTTATTTTGAAAAAAATAAAAAAAATTGCAAAAAAATCAAATTTATTCTTGCCAAAACGAAAAAAGCATGATAAATTCTGCCTGCGCTGACAGTAACCAACGCGATTAAGTGTCTGGATCGTCTAGTCGGCCTAGGACACCCGCCTTTCACGCGGGCAACACGGGTTCGAATCCCGTTCCAGATGCTAAAAGGCTCCATCTCTCGATGGAGCCTTTTTTACTGAGCAACACGCATGGTAGACACGAAATACAGCAAATGGATTGACAAGCATGAGTTCAAGCGACTCATGGCGCTGATGTTTCCGCTCTACATAGCCAACTTGCTGCACATGGGTATGGGTGTAACAGACACCTTGGTAGCCGGATGGAAAGGAGAGCAAGACTTAGCTGCTGTTGCCATGGGGTTCTCCATAGCCGGCACCATTATCATTTCCGTTGGTGCCGTATTGACGATTCTGAGTGCCATGATATCACGCCTGCGTGGCGCAGGCGCGGACAGCAAAGCCGGTTTATTCCTGAACAACGGCAAAGTACTGGCCATCTGCCTCACCGTTTTCGAAGCCTTGCTTATCTACGCGGGCTCGTATGTATTCAGCTTTACGACAGACAACGTGCAACTGGCAGAGCAGGCTCGGCAGTACACCTTATTTGTCATATTGGGAATACCGGCCAATCTCCTCATGCGCATCATCATGGCAAACTTTGAAGGCTACGGGCAAACGCGCCCTGCCATGATTGTATCCTTTTTCGGCCTTTTACTGAACATACCTCTCAACTATGCCTTAGTGTTCGGCGTAGGCCCCTTCCCTGCACTGGGAGGCCCCGGCTGCGGATTAGCCACGGCCATTATCACTTGGAGTATGGCGCTGATGATGCTCGGGCTCATGCTGGGGAGCAAACAACACCGCAACCGCGCCATTCAAATGCTGGCACTGCGTACCCCGGAATGGAAGCTGGTAAGACACATCCTCAAACTGGGCGTGCCTGTGGGAGTAGCATCACTCTGTGAAATGAGTTTCTTCAGCTTGGTAACACTCGTTATTGCCCCGCTGGGTGAAACGGCCGTAAGCTCACAGCAAGTTGCCATCAACGTAAGCGGTATCATCTTCATGCTGCCTCTCAGTTTAGGTATTGCTGCCTCCATACGCGCCGCCTACCATGTAGGCGGGCACCGGCAAGAGGCGTTCGGTGCCATGTTGCGCACACTTCTTACCGTTACCTACGCGCTGGTACTGCTGCTGATGACGGCAACCATCATTTTCAGAGAACACATCGTAGGCATCTACACCGATTCGCCGGAGATTATCGCCACAGCCTCGGTTCTGCTCATCTATTGCGCCGTGTACCAGATAGCAGACGCCACCCAAGCACTCATGTGCGGACTGTTGCGTGGCTGCCACGACACTGCCATCATCACGTGGAGCAACCTTACCTGCTATTGGCTCATCGGTTTTCCCTTGGCATGTATCCTTATCCGCACCGATTGGATTGTACCTGCTATGGGCCCCTCCGGCGCATGGATGAGCTTCATCATTGCCCTCACTCTGGCAGCCGTCATCCTCACCTGCCGCTTCCTTCACACCCGCAAAAAGGTATTTTCTGCCCGATAAGACCGCAAATTTGAAAAAAAGCACAAAAAAATTGAGATTGTGCTTGACGGACGGGCGCTGAACGTGTAGACTCTGTGACCCCTCACCACAGGTGTAGTGTAGGGATTTATCAACACAAAACAAACACACACACGATGAAGACCCACGTGAAGAAAGGCGACAGCGTTCTCGTTATCGCCGGCAAGAACAAGGGCAAGCGTGGTGTCGTTCTGTCCGTTGACGCCAAAAAGCAAACGGTCATCGTAGAGGGCGTTCGCACCCTCAAGAAGGCCACCAAGCCCACCGAGGACAACCCCGAGGGCGGCATCATCGACATTGACGGCCCCATCCACATCTCTAATGTGAAGAAAGAGAGCTGATGCCGAAAGGCTGAAACTCCGCGCTTAAGCCATCAACATTAACTATTAACAACAGAGCTGACCCGCTAAAAATTATGAGCACACCTACAATGCTTACATACTACAAGGAGAAGGTCGTTCCGGCCCTCCAGGCGAAGCATCAGTACACCAATGTTCACCAGATTCCGCGTCTGGAGAAGATTGTGGTGACCACATGCATGGGCAAGCACCCCGACCGCAAGCAAGCCGTTGAGGACGCCGTTGCCGAAATCGCCAAAATCACCGGCCAAAAGCCGTCCGTAACCTACGCCCGCAAGAGCGTTGCTAACTTCAAACTCCGTGAGGGTGAAGTACTTGGCGCACGTGTAACGCTGCGCTCCACCCGCATGTGGGAGTTCCTTGATCGTTTCATCAACATTACCGCCCCGAACATCCGTGACTTCCGTGGTCTGCCCACCAAGTCCTTTGACGGCCGCGGTAACTACGCCATCGGTATTCCTGATCAGTCCATCTTCCCGGAGATTGAGCTTGATCAGATCAAGCGCAACATCGGCTTCGACATCATCTTCGTGACATCCGCCACGACGAATGACGAGGGTCGCGACCTGCTTGCAGAGCTGGGCATTCCCTTCCGCAAGCCCACCAAGAAGACTGAAGAAAACGCCTAACTAATTTACGACCATGGCAGTATTAAGTGATCCTATCGCAGAT
>JAFYUT010000017.1 GCA_017549485.1 Akkermansia sp. | reverse complement strand
TTCTTGGTGCGGCGAGAGAGGATTTGCAGCACGCGACGAATCTCGCCATCGCGGCCGATGACGGGGTCTATCTTGCCTTGGCGGGCACGGGCTGTGAGGTCGGTGCCGTATTTCTCCAGTGTTTCAAACTTACCCTCGGGGTCTTGGTCTGTCACGCGTTGGTTGCCGCGCACTTCTTTGAGGGCCTCCAAGTATTTGGCTCGGGTGAGCCCGCAGCTCTCCATGGTGCGGCGCAGCTCGGCATCTGCCTCAAGCATGCCCAGCACTACGTGCTCCACGCTCAGGTAGTCGTCTTTCATGCGGGCGCGTTGTTTTTCTGCCTCGGTCAAGCAGCGGTCAAGCTCCGGCCCTATGCCCGGACTTTGCGCTACGGCCCCCGTTTGGCGGGGCTTGCGCTCAAGCTCGCGCTGCAAGGTTGCTGCCATTTGGGCAGGCTCTACGCCTGCTTTCTTGAGTACGGATGCCAGTACGCCCCCCTCTTGCTCTACAAGCGCCAACAAAAGCTCAGCCGGGTAGATTTGTGCTCTACCTCCGCTTTGGGCTTTCTTCTGCGCCGCTTGAAGCGCTTCCATCAGTTTTGTCGTTAAATTGTTGTTCATCTTGAAGAGTATGACATTCGTGTTATGCGAAGTGTTCAAAAATAATTATGCGAAGTTGTAAAAAAGAAAACCTGCTCCGAACCATCGGAGCAGGGAAGTATTATCGGGAGGGGAATATTTTGCGGAAGAATTTATAGATGGCGCTGCTGTAACTGATGCGGATGAACCCCAAGTCGACAGCATAACGCAGCTTACTGAAGACATATTTAAGAGGCTTGCGCTTGAGAATATCCAAGAAATAGGCTCTTTCAGCCGGAACCTCTTTGCATTTGAGCTTGTATACGGCCGGCTGGCTGTTGTATACCTCCTCAAAAGTTTGTTCTTGCAAGGTTACTTTTTCTCGAATGGAATGAATGGCATCTCGTCCTTTCGGAGAGTGGGCTATAATGGCAGAGATACCGTTATCTGCCGGCCATTCCGGGTGTTTCTTCTGTATCTCCCAATAGTCGCCGGAGGTGATATCTGATGCTCTGGGGATGGTTCTGAATTTGCAATTATAGCATGCGTAATTGAGTACTTTATCCCCCAAGAAAATGCGCATATAGTGGTCTTTGCGACGGCTGCAAACTTCTGTACTGCCATCCGTGTAACAGCGCTTGACATGGTAATTATGCCAGCCCTTAATTTTATCTCGGAATGACACATGGCTGATGGTTTTCCCGGTAGCAGCCTCATTCTCCTGCACATATTTTTCGTGTAGAATATGAGAGGGAACACCATGGCAAAGTACATCCATGGTGAGCAGATTCTCATATTCTTTTCCTAAGAATTTTTTAAGTGCATATACCTGACACATTGTAGCGGTGAAAAATACCTTGCGATGGTTTTTGAGCTGTTCCTTTACTTCTCTGTATATGTACCCCGGAATGGCCGCGACATATTTGGAGCCTCGCATCAAGGCAAGTTGCTCTACTGTTTCTGCACCTGAGAAGGTGGCCGTATACTTATCTTGCCAGACGACTCCGTACACAATACCGCCTTCGGCAATGGTTTGCTCTGCCAAAGCTGAGAAGAGACCACCGCTGGAGCTTTCTTTGAGAATCTGCCGGTTGTTGTTCCATGCCGCGTATGATTTTACCTCTGTGTCAGGAGTGGCGGGAGTTACCTTTTCCGTCTGCAAAGCCGGGCATTTCTTGGAACAAAGTCCACAGTTAATGCATTTTGATAAGTCTACTTGGGGGCGCAGAAAACCATCCTTATTCCACGTCATGGTGATGGCGTCTGTGCTGCACACGTTGGCACATAAGGCGCACCCTGTGCAGTCCACCGGTGCAACGATATGCCTGTTCTCGTTTTGGGTGGCCGGGAGATGCTCTTGTATGAAAGCGAGGCCTCGGGCGCGTTCGGCTGCTCTCACGGCATTGACTCTCTCCCAATCGATGGGAGTACAAAGCGTGCGTTTAACTTCTTCGGGGGAGGCGTCAAATACCAGTCTGTCTTTCAGCCCGAAAGTGGAAAGCAACGCATCGAATCTTGCCGTGCCTCTCTTCTTGTTACCGAAACAAACGAACGGCTTGTTGAATATGATAGCAAACACGCAACCATGGAACGAATCGGTAATGAGATATTTACTATCGCGAACGAACCGCAACCATTGTGCTGTGTTTAAGGGATAATCCACATGGTCTCGTATGGCTCGCGTGCGTGCGTTGAGTCTCATAAAATCCAGTCCGCACATCTCAGCTACTTGGCGAACAGTAGATTCTCTGTTGCCGGAATTGTCCAGAACATAGGCACTGAGGAAGTCGTTTTCGGGTATCCATGTCTTATCGCTATCTATCAGTTCGGCGTAATGCTCGGGGCTAAGTAGCATGGTGGGATCCGGAACCTGCTGTGCTTCTGTTGCAAATTGTTCTCGGCAGATAGTGCAGCCGGAGTGTTCTCTCACGCCCACGGCTCGAAACTCTCGCAATAATTTTCCACACGCCTCGGTATCTGCGGCGTCGCCTTCCCAATCATCAGTGCCGAATGATGCTGCATAGGCAATGCTTTTTTTGCGAACGTCATCCTTAACGAAATCCAAGAAGAACATGGGCAGCGAATACATGGGACGAGCGTATGCGCCACGCCACACTTGGTCACTACCGACAACTACTGCATCTACGGGTTCATCACACTGTACGCCGTCTGCGCTGATGCTGAGTGAGGCGTATGGAATGTGTTTTTCTTTGAATCTTTGTCCTAAGTCAAAGGCGATTGGGAAAGGTGTTTTGGCCTTGCCTGATACCCACTGGCGTTTGAACAGAAAACTTTTAACAGCATCATCAAAACGCTTGCTCAGTTTGGTGAAACGCTTTTTGTAGTTAAGGGGAAGATAGTCCAACAGTTTTGCATCGTGGCCGCACTCGGTAAGAATGGTTACCATGGCGTATGCTTGCAGCATGCCGCCGTAATTGCCTGCAATGGGGTGTGTAAGAATGCCGAGTTTCATATGCGCTTTTATATGCTCTCATTCTAGCTTGAGTGAGGTATGGTGTCAAGCTTTATCCGTTTCGGCTTAGGAATGAAGCATCAGAAAATGACACAGGCATGAATCAGCGGAAAGATATCAACGCAGATCTTCTTCAATGTCGGGTTCTTAATTTGGATAATAGGTGCGGAGGAATTGTTCTGCCTGTTCCTTTGTCCAGATGCCCGTACGCAGGTACAGGTCTATGTAGGGGAGCGCAGATTCTCTGTCAGTGGTGAGATCGGAGAGATTGCGCAGGGGGATTTTGCGGCTTACCCCGTTATTGATAAGATAGGTGAGTACACCCAAGGAGCGTGCATTGCCACTGTTGGGATAAAGTTCATCATCAAAGGTGTACTCTCCCTCGTGCAGGTCACCTCCTGCGGCGTGCAGAAGTTTCAGGCAATCAAGGTGGTCATGACAGATGGCAAGCTCAACCCCGTACGGACGGGCGCCGTGGTGCAGCAGAATCTCAAGCGCGGCTGTTTGTCCGTTCTTTGCGGCCAGCGCCGTGGCACTGAGGTCATCCCCGCCGAATATGCAACTGTTACCGGGCTCGGGGCGGTTGAGCGCGGCGGGGTAATTCAGCTCAGCTCCGCGGTCAATGAGCTCGGTTAAAAACGCAACATCTCCCACGGCCGCGGCATGTGCAACGGCGGGCAAACCGTAAGAATCCGGGGTGTTGACGGGAATCTCGTTTGCAATGTGTTGTTTGAACGCACGCAGAGCGGCGGTATGGTTAATAACGGGGTGAACCAACTCTACAACGCCGCCTTTTGTGATGCAGGTACGCGCATTCAACTCAGTGATGATATCCCCTTCTTGCACCGTTACATCTGCCCCCGTCATTGGGTAATCCGATGGCAAGCTGTTTTGCCATATACAGGCACTCAAGAGCAACAGCGGCGCAATGATAAGGGCAGTTGTTTTCATTTTCCAATACATAAGTCTACAACTTTCCGCAGGCGAAAGAACTCAGGGGAATAGGTGTGGTAATACTTTGTTAATATGAAAATGAGGACTCCATGCCTCGGCTATGGCTTGAGGATCTCGATTGCCTTTTTCCCATTCTCCAAGTTCGTGAATTAAGGCTTTAGCTAATGATTCCGGAGTGTCTTCCTCAGAAATAGTGCCGGAGTTTTTAGTGGTATACCAACTAACTGTGCGCAGTGAATCAGGCCTGTTGGAAACCACTACTGAACATCCACAGCACAAGCCTTCAGCTGATGCAATGTGGCATCCTTCAGAACGTGAGGTGCAAACTACGATTTTTGCTTTGTTTAGTTCGTTGCGAAGAAGGTTGTTTTGAAGATATCCTATCAGCAGAATTTTTTCTTTAATAGAAGATGGAAGTTGTTGATGCCAGGATGTTATATCTTCACTTATGGTGCCATATATCTTGGTTGTTGCCCTACCTCCGTTGAGGTAAAAGTTAGACAATGCACTCATTAAAAATTGAGGACGTTTTACAGAATCATCCCATCGGCCTATGCACATGATGGTATCTTGTTTGGGGGTACCCCGGTAATGACAATCTACGGAAATCGGGCAGGGCCACGGGTAATTTTTTTGTATAACAAAATCATCAAAAAAACGCTTTTTGCTGATGACTTCTGCTACCGGGCGTGCCATGGTAATAGCATCGGCGTATTTGAGGTGTTTAGCTCGGAAGAAATTTTTTACGGTGGAAGTGCACCACTTGACGAAGGCTTTGCTTGGAGTATATTGTTCCGGCAAAAGCTTATCAAAATTACCGGATGTATCCATGTGGATTACCAAACGAATACCGGCTTTGTGTATGGCCCGAGCAATGGAATTATATTTAGGCATACCCCATGAGTACAAAATAAGCCCATCAATCCCTAAATCTTTCCACCATTGAACGGATTTGAGATTACTCATAGAGGTGCGGATGAGGTGCTCTTTTTGATCGTCCTCGTGGTAAGGTAGGGGCATAATGCATTTGCTTTCGATGCCCATGCGACGAATCCCGTCGGAAATCAATCCTGTATCTCGGATGAAGAATCCGTCATTGGCATGAAATGCCACGGGAGTACAAGTGTATATCTTTTTATAGCGAGGATTCATAATATGCCCGGAAATTTACCAATCCATTTTCCAATCTACATCAACGCGGATGGTGTTCCCCTTTTTGTCCACATAATTAACGTAGCCGTTTTCGGCACCGAACTTGTAGACCTCCATGGTAACTTTGACATCGAAACAACAGTAGCGCGCGATATCGAGCATTTTTTGCGGGTCGCCTGTTTTTTCGTATTCTGCCCACCATTTGAGTGCATCCAGCCCCTCTGCTGTTTTGGAGTTTCCGAGGGTGACGGATGCCACGGAGTCCAGCTTGAGACGATGCCCGATGCGGGAGGTGAGGTCGGTACAGATGTCGAGATTGTGGGTAACATCCGCCAGAGTCCAGAAAGTAAAAGCCTGCAGAACCTGATAGTCAAAGCCGATGTGGTTGTATCCCACGACCAAATCAGCCATGCGCAATTCTTCAATAAGCTGCTCAACTTGGTCCTCGGTATAGATGTGGTAGGCGTTATCTTTGGTAGAGTATGTTACCCCCACGGACATGCCCATTTTAGAGGCCTCGTGCCATCCACCCACTTGGGCGGCAGAACGGCGGGTTTCCAAATCAAAGTAAACGATGTTTTTCATAATGCATCGGGGGATAATGTGCGGCGCAACCCTTCGTAGAGCATGATGGCAACGGAGGTGGATAAATTGAGAGACCGGGCGTGCTCTCCCGGCATGGGAATGCGTAAAGCTGTTTCGGGGTGGGCCTCTATCCAACGCTCCGGAAGCCCTTTGGATTCCGGCCCGAATACGAGGTAATCGCCATCTTGCAAGGGCAGGGTAGGCTCCCAGATAGAGTGTGTCGCTTTGGTGGAAAGATACCAGAAACGCGCCCCCGGGGCAGCCGCTGCCTCCAGTTCATCCAAGGTGTTCCATAGGTGCAAGTCTACGTGCGGCCAGTAGTCCAACCCTGTGCGGCGCACATGCTTTTCATCCAGCGAGAACCCTAAGGGCTTAATCAAGTGCAAGCGTGAGTTGGTTGCCACCGCTAAGCGACCTGCAGCGCCGGTGTTGTGCGGAATCTCGGGATGAAACAGAACGATGTGAAACATGACTCTCTTTATTTAGCGCCTTTGCCGAAAAGTACTGCCGGAATAGTAAGCAATATAAGCTTGAAATCAATCCAGAGACTCCAGTTGTCGATGTATTTGAGGTCTTTGTTTACCATGAAATCAAAGCTCTCCGTATTGCTTCGGCCTTCTACCTGCCAGTAGCAAGTGAGCCCGGGCTTTACACTTAAACGTCGGCGTTGTGAGTATTCCGGGAACTCTTTGGTCTCATACACCGGCAGGGGGCGGGGGCCTACAATGCTCATGTCTCCCATCAGAATATTGAGCAACTGAGGCAACTCGTCAATGGAGAACTTGCGGATGAAATGCCCGAACTTGAAAATACGGGGGTCATTGGTAAGTTTGAAGATGGGGCCATCCATCTCATTGCCGTATTTCTCTTTAATTTCGGCCAATCGTTCTTCCGCATCCACATACATAGAGCGGAACTTCCACATGCCGAAAGGTTTGCCGTACAGGCCGGAGCGCTGTTGTTTGAAGAAAATGGGGCCTTTGGGGTCGCTGAGTTTGATGCCGATGGCGGCAATCAGCCAGAACGGAGAGCTCAAAATGATGCCCACTGCTGCCATGACTCGGTCAAACACGCTCTTGAAAAGACGTGCCCAAGAATATACGGGGGTGGAGGTAAGGATAAGAACGCGGTGGTCACCGATATCGCTCACATCTGCACGCATGCTGACAGGATGGCCGTCTTTGAGATGCACATAAATGTCAATACCCTGTAATTCGCAGCGGGTGATGGTTTCTTCATTGTCATGGTATGCTGCCATACCACCCATGAGGATGAGACGATCCACATGGTTTTCTTCAATCATTTGCTGCACTTGTTCTTGGGATGTTTCGGGCGTCACCTTGCCTACAACCGTGAGACTGCGTTTCCAGAAATCCGGCAGCGTCTGCCAATGCGTCTCAATATCTTCCGGTTTGCCGGCAATCAGAACAGATCGCAGGTATCTACGCCCAACAGGCGTGTTCATTTGCAGGAATCGCAGAACAAAGTAGCGTAGGAAAATGACCAGCGGTATCAGGATAATACATACCAGAATCAGGTGATTCATGTATGTGGATATCGCATCGGAGACAACGAGTAAATAGATGCCCATCATACACAGATAGTATACGATGAACGTAAACAATTGGCGTAACGCCGTGCTGACGCGTTGTAAGTTGTTACGGTGGTAGAATCCTACCATGCGCAACAGAATAGGTACTACCGCCACGGCGGCTCCTGCCATGAATGGGCTTGACGTAAAAGCGTTGAAGTTCTCCTCCGTATGCCACCCTACATAAGGGGCTACGGCGTTGGCCACCCACGGTGATATGTAGGCACAGGTAAGTGCCGACATTAGGTCGATGATGGGAAGTACAAGCTTTACAAGTTTTCTGCTGCGCGTCATGTCCGGCCGATTATAACGAAATGGTGATGCTGTTTCAAGTAGAAATTACTTGCCCACAATGTTGCGTATTCTGGCCCGCTCAAAATCAGCAGGGCAAACCGTGCATTGAACTTTGTCGCCGGGTTGGATGACGGCGAGTAAATGTTCTTCCTTTTTTTGCACGAATGCAACGGTTTGTTTACCGTTGGGCATAGTGGCGTGGTATGCTGTAGGTGCAAAACGCTCTACGATGGTGCAAATGCAGTCTACGTATTGGGATGGGTAAGAGGTATTCATAATAAAATTAAAGAAAAGGAATGGCTTTTATGCCGGTGTTGATAATGTCATCTGCTGCGTCAGTTGCCGTGTCAATCAGCCCTTTGTCTGCCGGCTTTTCGGTGGACTGAGCTTCATCGCTCTGTTCAGCTGCTTCATTGTCAGTGTTCAGGCCGGGCAGTAAATTCAGACCGCTTTTCACGGTGTCTGCGGCTTTGTTCAAGAGGACATCTGGCCCGAGGGTGTTGATGATTTCTTGCACCCGCACACTGAAATCTTGGCGAGGTTGCTCGCCGGTTCCACTCAGGTTAATGTTAATCCAGCGGAACCCTTCATCCCCTGTTGCGTTGAACAGGCGAGGAATGCATGCGCTGATGATGCTGCGGAACGGCTCAGTGGTAAGCTCCAGAAACTCGTTAATGTTTTTCTCATTAATGCCTACGCGAATGGAGCCGTGCATTTTGTTGTCTTGCTCCAGTATAATATGCCCGACCACGCGCACTTCATCGTTTTTCGTGCGGATGTTGATATTGTCAAACAACCAAGCATCTGTTATGCTGCGGGCTTGGTCTGTATGGGGAAAGCGAATATCACAATCAGCCGTACTGATTTCGATGAGCTTGAAGGTGTTCTCCAAATAATCGGTTGCAGCCTGTTGACCGGGTAATCTCAGCGCCAAGTCGGCACGGTCGCTGCTACCCATATATTTCATGACGAAACTCAAAGCGCGGAAACGTCCTTTTCGCAGAGAAAATGTGCCATCTGCGGTGCGAATTTCACGTCGTTTGCCGGCCATTTTCAGATTGCCGGAGAACTCACCGGTAAGAATCTCTTGCCAGCTATCGCTCAGCAGGCGTTCAACATCGGCATTACCCACGCCGATATTGAGATTCCAGTCCTTGTTCTTGATATGGAAAGAACCGGTGGCATCCATGTTGCCTTTGGTGAGAGCCAATTGGCATTCACTGAGCGTGATGGTGTCATCCGAATAATTAAGCAGAGCTTGGCGAATGCTGCTCTTGGCCAGATAACTGTGAGAGGTGGTGAGAGTCCCGTTGCGCAGCTTTACTTGCCAGGCGTTCGCTTTGCCGACAATCGGTGTAGCAACAAAGGTGCTGCCTTTCAAGCTGTATCGGTTGGGCTTCTTCTTAACGTCCGAGCGGCGGAACGTGAGGGTGGCGGAAGTATTGCTGCACTCCACACGGTCGGCAAGATAGGTGTCGGGGGTAAAATTGCTTAAAAAGCCGTCTTCTTCTGATGGATATTTTTTTAGCGTCTCTTTTTTGGTGTCGATGTTTACGCTGAGCTCTTTGATGGTGATGAGCGTGGCGTGCAGGCATTTATCCAAGAGCTCACCGCGGTTAATTTGTGAGCTGATGCCTTTTACCTCGGCCTCTTTGAGCAAATCTTTGCTGTTCCACTCCAATGCTGCCATTTTAACGGTGTCTCCGTCTATTTGCAGTGGCGCAGGCAGGGTGACATCTGCTTTCAGTTTATTGCTGAGCTTTTCTTCCAATGTGCTGCGAAATCCCTCGCCTTGTAACCAGCTCAGTAGCCAAAAATAACTCAAGGGGATGAGGGCTAAGAAAACGCCCAAACAGCACGCTGCCCCAATCAATACCTTGCGCTTTCTCTTGCTTGATGCCGTTTTGCCGGCCTTGTGGAACATATCTCCCCTTTTGCGTCTTCTTGCCATGACTGCCCGCATTATGCCATACGCACGCGCGTGTTTCAAGAAAATAATGCTGAGCAGACAGTGATACATGGACGGAAATAAATAAAAATTACTACTTGCGAAAATTAAGTGTTGACTAATTTGAATAAATTTGCTTAACTGTGTTCGATAACTTCATACGACATTTTTTCTTATGAAAGCCACCACTCTCATTCTTGCAATGGCCTGCGCAGTAGGTTTCAGCTCCTGCTGCTGCCAGTCTCAGTCTATGCCCCCGCTGCGTCCCATGCCCACCGGTGAGTGCTGCAATCAGGATCAGCCGCAGACCACGCCTACTCAGGCTCCTGTAACGGCTCCCGTGAAGCAGCTCCCTGTAACTCCGGGCAAGTAAGACTGTTGACAGGGCGGCGCTCCACGCTGAGAGTGTCGGCCTGATGAACCTTTTTCAAGGTCGTTCCCTAAAATGGGACGACCTTTTTTGCTTGCAGGGGGAGGGGCCGCTTGTTATACTCCTTGCATGAAACTAATTTTAAATTTGTTGCTGTTGGCGGGGTGCCTGAGCGGCGCCGAAGTCGGTAAAATGCAAACGGTGGCCGATATGCCACAGCATGAGGTGGTGGCAGAGGTTCCGCAGGCAGTGCAGGGTACGCCGCGTAATGTGATTCTCATGATAGGCGATGGTATGAGCTCTGAGCATGTCTGGGCTGCGTGGATTTGCAATGGTGGTAAACTTAATGTGGAGCTGTTGCCGGTTACCGGCTTTTCGCGCACCTTTTCTGCCAATCGTTTGGTAACAGACTCGGCTGCCGGTGGTACGGCGTTGGCATGTGGTGAGAAAACCGATAACGGAATGCTGGGGCAAACTCCTGAGGGGAAAGCACTGAGTTCCCTTGCAGCCATTTATGCTGCTGCTCCCTATCATAAGAAAGTAGGGTTGGTTGTGACCAAGGCCATTACGGATGCTACCCCTGCGGCGTTTTATGCACATACTGCCAGTCGAAAAAATACGGCAGAAATTGCTCGTCAGCTTTGCGAAAGTGGTATAGAAGTAGTCGTAGGAGGCGGAGCCTCTGCTTTTTCTTCTCAACAAATGGAACAGTTGGGTGCTCAAGATGCCTTTGTCTTGTTGGCGGCAGAGGGCGATTGTGATTATGCTGCCAAACGCGGGGATTTTTTGCCCCGGTATACGCGTAAGGCGTTAGAGCTGTTGGAGTCTGCGCCGAATGGGTTCTTCCTCATGATTGAAGGTTCTAAAATTGACATGGCCTCGCACGAGGCTGATGCCCGCCGTGCTGTAGAAGAAACGCTGGATTTTGACCGCGCCCTCGGTGAGGTATTGAAGTGGATGCAGTCTCACCCTGATACCCTCTTGGTTGTTACGGCAGACCATCAAACCGGCGGTTTGGTTATACATGACGGTTCTGTCAAAGAACGCAAGGTAAAGGCTACCTTTGCCACGACCTCTCACACGGGTGTGGCTGTGCCGATATATGCCACCGGTTGCGGGGCTGATGTCTTTACCGGGGTGATGGATAATACGCAGGTCCCGCGCAAGATTTTACAGGTTTCGAAAAAATAATCTGAAAAATATCCTGCTTTTTGAAAAACAAGCTTGCCAAACGACTCATTTTAGGGTAAATAATAAGCGTTAATTCTGCATAAACAGCATTTTTACTATTATGAAATCAACGATCACTCGTTTCGGTATTCGTGCTCTCTCCTTCGGAGCTGTAGCTATGGCCTCTATGTCAACGGTATTCGCCGCTGAAGAAGCAAAAGCCCCCAAGACCGCTCTTGATAAGTGGGTTATTGATGGTGGTTGGACGATGATTCCCCTCGTCATCCTTCTCGCTATTACAATTTTCTTGGTGGTGTACTGCTGCATGTCTGTAAGCAAGAGCAAGTTCTGCCCGGATGACCTCCGCGGTCAGCTTGTAGCTCTCATGGGCGAGTGCCGCGTGCGCTCCGCTATTGAGCTTGCTACCACCAGCCCCACCTACTTGGGCCGCTTGGTTGCATACGCTATGCCCAACATTGATGCTACCCGCCCCGAAGACCTCGGTAAGGACAGCATTGAGGACGCCATTGCAGACTTCACCAACAATGAACGCCCCCGCGTGATGTTCGCAATCGATATTCTCGCTCTCGTGGGTTCCATCGCTCCCTCCATCGGTCTGTTCGGTACCATTCAGGGTATGGTGGGCGCTTTCGGTACTTTGGCTGAAGCCGGCCAGGCTGACCCCTCCGCTCTTGCAAGTGATATTTCCGTGGCTCTTTTGACCACCTTCTGGGGTCTGATTATCTCCATTCTTGCTATTCCCGCATTCTTCTTCCTTAAGAAGCATGCTCAGAAGCTCGAGTCCGAGTCTGTTAACGCTATCTCCGAGATGGTGAACACCTCCATCAACGTCATCAACGCTGAAGCTCAGCTTGCTCGCATCCCCGAAGGTCTCGGTGGTGACGAGGAGTATGCCGAGGGTGCTGAAGGCGAGTACTATGAGGAGGAAGCTCAGGCCTAATGCCTGATGCCACTTACGGGCCTGCCGGTGCTCGTCATGTGACCCCGGCAGGCATGAATCTCTAACTTTTTATTCCTTATGGGTAAAAAAGAAAGAAAACAAGAGGAGTCCGAATGTAAGCCGAACATGTCTCCCATGATCGACTGCTGCTTCCTGCTGCTCATCTTCTTCGTGGTAAACGCTACGGCTCTTACCGTGTCTAAGGACCCCAGCGTTACCATGCCTCAGGCTACCAAGCCGACGGATTTGGAGGATGCTAAGGGCTGTATCGTCATCAACGTGTTTGCTCCGGATAAGATGATGGAGCTCTCCAAGTCCGGTAGTGACCAAGAGAAGCGTGGTGAAGAGGCTCGCATCAAGAAGTTGCAAGAATCCTATAAGACTGCTGATATTTCCCGCATTCACTACGGTGTTAAGACCGGTAAGGGCGAGATGCAGGCTATCACGGATGAAGGTGCCTCTGCAACCATCAAGAAGCTTGAAGAGTTCATCAAGGCTGAAAAGAAAGGCTTGGAATCCACAAAGATTGACCCGGCTCAGATTCGTGTCTACATTCGTGCAGACGCCCGCGCTGACTGGAGACGCACATACTATGTTATCACTGCTGCTAACAACGCCGGCGTGCCTGATATCGTGTTCGGCTCCCTGCCTGCTAAGAAGTAAACAAGTAACCTCAACATAACATCAGATTATGGCAAGACATAAACAGATTCAGACCGAGGAGCAAGAGGATCCTGATATGGAGATTTCCTCCATGATTGACTGCTGCTTCCTGTTGCTTATTTACTTCTTGGTTGCAACGTCTCTCGTAAGTGAGAAGAAGTTCGATATGGCACTTCCTGCCGGTCAGGCCTCTTCCTCATCCAGTGACAGCAAGCCCTTCAATATCAAAATCACTTCTGAGAACGCCGTGTATTACGAAGACCAGAGTGGTAAAAAGTTCAACATGGGCCCTGCCACTGATTTTAAACTCAAACCCGGTCAACAGGGGTACTATGAGGAGCGTGACCTCAGCGAGTTGGTTGCTCGCCTCAAGTCCCTCAATAATGACCCCAATAACCCCAAACCGCTTATTCTGACCGCAGATCCCGGCTCTAAGCACCAGCGTGTGATGGACGTTATGTCCGCCCTCACGCAGGCAGATATTAAGGCCGTGGCCGTGAAGTGCGAAGCCGTAAACTAATGGTGTAACTCGGCAGAATTAGCCAATACCAACCTAAATTGATATCAGGGGGGAGGCGGGGCGGCAAGAGTCGCTGCCCTCCCCCCTGTCAAATCCGACAGCTTTCCAATTTTTATTTCGCCGGTATGTTCCGGCAATCAGTTTCAACCAAACATAAACTTATGACCAGATATTCCACAGCCTTATCCGTCATTGCACTCGCCGCCGTGAGCGCTCCGTACGTCTGCCAGGCTCAGGACCCTGCCGGCAAGTTCAAGCGCATCACATCGTTGCAGCAGAGCGGCAAGGTAGACGAAGCCCTCAAGATGTGCGATGAAATGCTCAAGTATTTTGCCGGCAAGTCTCGTACCGTACAGCAGTATGGCTTCTATGAACCCTTCTTCGTATGGAAGAAAGGCGAGCTTCTCATGGCCGCTAAGAAGTATGATGAAGCATACGAAACTTATAAGGGCCTGAACGAGAACCAAAAGTTCCAAGCCAAAGAAATGCGCGAGCGCGCCAAGCGTAAGAAGCTTCTCGATGGTCAGGGCTATGACCCCTACCTGACAGCCAGTGGTTACTACATGGGGCTTTGCTTGTACCAAAAGGGTGTAGGCGATGCCAAGAAGAAGATTGAACCCGATCCTTCCGCATTCGATAAAGCCATTCCTGCGCTTGAGAGCTATCTGGATTTGTACCAGAGCGGTAAAATCTCCAAGATGGAGAAAGACCTCAAGCTTGATGGTCAGATTTGCTTCATGCTCATGCAGGCATACATTTTGCAGCCCACGCCTGACTTCAAGAAGGCAGGTTCCTATTTGGACCGTGGTCGCAAGTCTAAGGGTGCAATCCCTGATGAAATGGCAATGGCCGGTCTTTCTACCGTTATTAACGTAGCCATGAAGAACCCCGAGGCCATCAGCTGGGTGCGCGACATTATTGTGTCTAACCCGCAGAGCTACTGCTTGGGCCCGGTTCGTATGGCTCGCCATGGTTCTACCTTCTTCCGCCCTGCTGCCAGCTGCGAAAAGATGTTCAAGGAGGCTTTGAAGAACGGGGAAGAGAAGAAAGCCAATGATAGCGCTCGTTCTGCCGTGGCTTTGATGAGCATGGTTCCCAATGTGGATGAAACCATCAACGCTCTCTCCCAGATGAACAAGGTTATCGGCACAGGCAAAGTTACCATTGCTGATTTGGATGGTGCCAAGTACAATGGGTCCGATTGCAAGGTGGTGAAAGACAACTACGTCAAGACTGCTGAGTCCAACATGCAATTGGATGCCTTTGCCGTACAGCTCAACGCCTCCATTGCTCTGGATTACGGCTGCCACCGCATGGCCAAAGCCGGTTACAAGGTTCTTGTTGAGCGTTACCCCGAGCTCAGCAATAAGGATAAGGATGGTAACGTGGTTGCTCTCGGTGAGAAATTGAAGCAGGGTTATGCCCAGCTGTGCCGCACCACCGGTGATGAAGCTGCAGCTCTTGCTGTGGAAGGCTCGCTTGATAAATCCAAGCTTGGCGATGAAGGCGCCCTTGCTCTCGTGCTGAACCGCATGGTGCAGGCCCAGAAAGATAAGCAATGGGAAGAGGTGGTGAAACTCGCAGAAGAGGTGATTGCTTCTCCCGTCATCGTGAAGACCTCTCCTAATTTCTTGCAGGCTAACATCTCTAAGGTGGCTGCATTGAAAGAGCTGAAGCGTGAGGCTGATGCCGTTGCCGCCATTGAGCAAATGTTTGCCGACAATGTGGTGGAGAACGCTACCGATGCTACACCTGAGGTGCGCACCAATGCTGACCGTACACTGCGTTTCCATCAGTGCATCGGTTACTATACGCTGATGCGTCAGGGTGGCTCCATTGATTCTGAGTATCTTGATAAGGTGCAGAAGTGCGTAGCTGACTACGAGCTTAAATACCCCGATAAGACTCAGGCCGATGATTACCTGCCGCACATGTACTTCTATGCCTTGCAGTCTCTCATGCTGCGAAGTGGCAAGGAGGACTTTGCTCCCGCCGTTGCTATTTGCGATAAGTTTGTAGAACGATTCAAGACCCATGAGTACTATGCTACGGTTTTGACGGTGAAAGCCAACATCATCATCTCTACCAAGGATAAAGCTAACTTTGAAATTGCCATGCGTAACCTTGAAGAAGCCGTTCAGGTTGCTCTGGCTCGCCCCGAGGGCAAGGGTAAACCCTCTGCCGGTGAGGCTCTCAATAAGCTTTGCATTAATATTAATCTTGCTTTCCTTACCAAGGAGGATGGCTCTAAGGAAACTCCCGAGGAGCGCGAAGCTCGTCGTCTCGGTTACTTCAAGACATTCTGGGAGCAGGTGGATGCCGGTGCTGAAACCAACCGTTTCGCCTTGCAGATGGCTCGCCTCTATATTTCCGCCACTAAGGCTGATGACGCTGCCTATGCTCAGGCCGTTAAGCGTGCAGAAGATACCATTGTGCGTGAAGCTGCCTATGCTCACAGCCTGCAGAAGCTTAATCCCGAGGTATCCAAGACCATTAACTTTGTGGTGACCAACAAGATTGAAAAAGAAGCTCTTGCTTTGGATGCCATCAAGGCATACATTGATACGCTTTCCGGTAAGATTGCTAAGGATGACAAGTCTACGCAAGCTTCTCTCGTGATGGAGGTGCTGGGTGCTCTTTCCACTGCTCGCGATAATATTGTGGGTGATGATACCAAGAAGGCTGAGCTTGCAAATATTGATTCTCAACTCGAGGAGGTTATGGGCAAGCTTTCCCGCGACTACAAGCCGGCTGAGTTGACCAATGATATTTGCTACACCATCGGTGAGCACTTGCGCAATCGCGCTCCGCTTGACAGTGGTGACCAGAATGCCATCAACAAGGCTATTGAGCGCGCTGTTCCGTATTACGAGGAGGCTATCAAGCGCGGCGGTGATATGATTGCCGAGAATAAGTGCGGTCTTGCTGATGCTCTCGCCGTAACCGGTGACAAGGCTAAGCTGGACCAAGCCGATAAGCTCTACGATGAGGTCATGAAGTCTCAGGCCGATTACGAGGTGCTCAACCGCGCCCGTTTGGGTAAAGCCAACAGCTTGCTTGCCGGTGGTAACTACGATGGTGTGCTTGGCCTCACCAAGGATTACCTTGAGCAGGATTCCGATTCTCCAGATGCTCTCCGCATGCGTAACATGCAGGCTTCCGCTTATGAGAAGCTCGGTAAGTTGCAGGAGGCTATTGACATCTACTACAACCTGTACCGCGATTACATGGGTGAGGTAGGCGTATCTGCCCCGGCTTGTGAGAAGATGATGCGCTTGCTCTGGGAGCGCGGTGGCGGTTCTTATGCTGATAATCGCGATGGCACCTTCACTCATACCGATAAGTGGGAGGCTTGGAACCGTGGTGACAGCTACGTCAAGATGCTGCAGAAAGATATCTTTGATAGGCCTGAAATCAGCAGTCAGGTTCCCAAGTCTGAGCGCGATGCTTTTGCTAAGGTTCGTAACCTGGTAGATACCTACGGCGACAATGCTGCTGTGCGTGAGGAAACCCGCCGCGAGCAGGCAGACCGTGCTAAGTATAACTAAAGCTATTATCATTAACTTCTAAGTTTTTACGAAAATGAAATTCCGCAATATAGTAACACTTGCGCTGGCTGCTACTGTGGGGCTTGCTGTTCAGGCTGATGCCCAGGACAAAAAGCCCACACTCACGGCTCGCGTTGTTAAAAAAGCAAAAGACGGGGAAAAGGCCTCTAAGCTCGTTAACCTCGGTATCGTTTCTTCAACGAAAGCCGGTTACTTTACCTACCAGAAGGATGCCGATACCACTCCCGAGATGAATATCGAGAAAACCTTCTCCACCTTCTATGTGCTTACCCCGCCTGCGTTGGTAGAGGCCATGCGTACCTACGCCGCTGAGGACTTTGCCGCTGCTCGTCCTGCGCTGCACAAGGTGCGTAAGCAGCTTGAAAACTGGCGTGGTATCCCCGAGGGGCCCTACCTGCGCGCTTACCGTGCAGAGTTGGAGTGCGCCGTGCGCCAGCTGGACTTCGCCGGTGCTGCTGCCGTGGTGAATGAATTCCCCGGTGATGTGGACAAGATTCTCACGCCTCAGGATAAGGTAGCTTCCAATGCTGTAAAGTTGTTGGCCGCAGCTACCCGTGAGGGCGGTATGGACCCTGCCAAGATTGAGGAGAACGTTAAGGCCGTTATCACTAAGTTGGGCAAGAATGTTACCCCCATTCAGTACGGTTGGCTTCACTTTGCTCTCGGTGCTGCTTACCAGTCCACCATTCCGGCAGACCAGCTTGCCTCTAACGCCATTGCTGAGGAGCACAAGGTAAATGCCGGCAAGGCTATCGATGCCTACTGCGTTGCCGGTATCAGCTCTCACGGTGCGCAGATGGAGCTTCCTCTGGAGGCTATGAAGCGAGCTCAGCTCTTGCTATGGTCCATGCCCGGCGTGCAGGCTGAGGTTAAGGCTTTCGGCCAGCCTACACCCACCAAGTTCAAGAAGGCTTCTCAGAACTTCCAGGATGCCGTGTCTCTTGCCTACATGCTCATTCATGTGTACGGTGTAGAGGCTGCGGATAACTCCACCCTCGGTAAGGCTGCCAAGCTCTTCCAGAACACCAAAGCCAAGAAGAAGTAATTATCCTTTTTACATTCGGGCGGAGGAGCAGGTAACTGAGCCTCCGCCCCTTTTTTTAATATAGAATTTTCATTATGCAAGACATGTTTGTAAGACTCTTCGACCTGCCCGATGGCGCACCGCTGCGTGCCTCATTGGCAGAGAAGGGGATTCGTATTCGACGTTGCAATCCGTTTGAAGCTCATATTCTGGAGGATTGGATAGGCACGCATTTCAGCCCCCGTTGGGTATGTGAAAGCCGGGTTGCCATGGCTCACCAGCCCTCCGGTTGCTTCATTGCCACTAAAGATTCCGCCATTCTCGGCTTTGTGTGTATAGATGCTACGGCCCGTGGCTTTATCGGCCCCATGGGGGTGAGTGAGGCTGCGCGCGGCCTCGGTATCGGTAAGGCTCTCATGATTACCGGGCTTGAGCAAATGTACCACTTGGGGTATGCGTATGCCATCATCGGCGGGGCCGGCCCGGTGGACCTCTATAAACGGTGGGTCAATGCCACCCCCATTGAGAATACCTCCATGGGGATTTATGAGGATATTCTTCCTAACCCATCTTAACAGTATCCTGACCTTATGAAATGGATCTTTTACCTGATGTTGTGTAGTCTTACTGTATGTTGCCCCGGTACTGTGGCTGCCACTGAATCATCGCCGGATGTTCTGAATATACCTGCGGAATCTATGATGGTGATACAGGTGTTTGCTCCGGAGCGCATGGCTGAAATTGCTGCCGATTCCTCCCACCCGTTGCAACAGGGTGCGCAAAACTGGCTCCGTTGGTTTCAGGCGTCCTACAAGTGCAGTGACCCTATGGTGATTCACTACGGCGTGAAAAATGCTCAGGGTGAGCGTGCGTTTCTGACGGAGACCACCCCGGCTGAAACAAGGAAAAATCTTGAGATTTACTTGCGAGAAGAACTTCAACGTATGACAGCAAAAGGGGTGGCGCCGGAGAAGGTGTATCTGTATGTTCGCAGCAATTTTGACGCACCTTGGCGGCGGGTGGCTCTGCTGGTGGAGGCAGCCACTCATGCCGGGATTGAACATATCATTATGTCGCATCCGTTCCATGAGAACAGTGACGATGAGTAATACCCGACGTTTAACCTGAGGGGGGATTTCGGTAAACGTATGAAGTTTCCTCTTCAATCGGAGTTAAATGTGCCGATTTTTCTTATATGGGGGCCCAATCTTCATTTTTTTTTGCGAATCAGCATCACTTTACCTTGACATGTGAGGTAAATCCTGCTAATTTTGAGATGTAGCATATCTTATTTCCTCCATGAAACAGTTTCTCCTCATTCCGACAAGTGCTCTTGTGGCAGCAGTTGCTTTGACCTCCTGCCAGAAGGAAGAGCTTTCTTGCACCCAGCTTGCAACAGAACTCACCACGTTGCTCCAGAACGTAACTGACTTTGATACCGCAGAAGCCGCTGCTCCCCGTGCCGAGGCTCTTATGAAGCGTTTGGTAGCTGCCATGGGTCGCCCCGTAGACGGTGATGGCTCTGCCCTTTACGCCAGCTCCGCAGATGAAGGTAAGGCTTTGATTGAGGCGCTTGATAAATTGGGCGAGCAGATGGCTCGTGTATATGCAAGCTATCCTGTTCTTTCTCACGACGGTGAGATTGATACGGAGCGTTTGAAGCGTGCCGTTGGTGCTGCCGGTGCTACCAAGCGCGCAGAGTCTGCCGCCGAGGTGAAGAAGGGCGAGGCCTACATCGCCAAGTACATGAAGAAGAACGTAAGCTTTGATAAGGATGCCAATAACGGTGTGAACGGCTTTGCCCCCTGCTATGGCAGCGCTAAACTTAAAGAGGCTCTTGATTTCCGCGCTGAGCCCGAGGCTTCCATTTGGAAGTTTGACGGTGAGGCCGATGTTGTTGCTACTCCTGAGTACACCGAGCCTGCCGGTGGTGAGGCTGCTGCCCCCGCTGAAGAAGGTGATACCCCCGCTGAAGGTGAGGACGAGCCCGCTTCTGAGGAAACGACCGATGATACCGAGGAACCTGCTGCCGATGACAGCGAAGAGCCCGCCGAGGAAGAGGATACTGCCTCTGATGACGGTGGCTTGGACTTGGATGTTGATGTAGACATCTCTTCCGATGAGGAGGAACCTGCAGACGAGGAACCCGCTGAGGAAGAGTCTACCGAAGAGGAAACTACAGAGGAAGAGCCCGCCGTAGACGAAGTTGAGACTACGGAAGAGGAGCCCGCTGAGGAGGAACCCGCCGAGGAAGAAACGGAAGAGGAGCCTGCCGAAGAGGAACCTGCTGAAGAGGAGGAAGATTCCTCTGACGACATGAGCCTCGACGTCGACCTCGATATCTGATTCGCGGCGCGTTTGCCGATATGATTTCACGAGCCGCAACACCGCGAGGGTTGCGGCTCTTTTCTGCTTAATCAACGTTATGCCGAGACTGCATTTTACCTGTGCTTATGATGGTACACCCTGGCAAGGGTGGCAAAGCCAAGCCGGTGGGCTTACAGTGCAAGATACTTTAGAGGCCGCGTTTGCTGCCATATTGCGTGCTCCGCTGCGTATTGCGGGGTCCGGGCGTACGGATGCCGGTGTGCACGCCCGAGCGCAGCATTTTCATGCCGATGTGCCCGATACGTGTCGTATGAGCGCTGCTAATTGGGTAGCGGCGCTCAATGCTCATTTGCCGGCAAGTATACGCATTTTGTCTGCTTGCGGGGCAGGGGAGGGGTTTCATGCCCGATTCAGCGCGGTTGGTAAGGTGTATGAGTATCTCATCAGCACGGCGCCGGTATTGAGCCCGTTTGAGCATAACCGCGTGTGGCATTGCCCACATGGACTTTGTGTAGAAACGCTGGCGGCGGCATTGCATTTGTATGAGGGGGAGCATGATTTTCGCAGATTTGCGGCTAAACGCGGTAATGAGCCTGCCGAGCCACCGGCAGACTACTTTGTGCGTACGATATACAGTGCCACGGTGACAGCGGAGCCGGGGTCTCAGCTGCTGCGTTTGCGTTATCATGGCAATGGCTTTATGTACCGCATGGTGCGTTTGCTTACCGGCACGGCACATAAGGTAGCTGCCGGTAAAATGCAGTTGGCAGAGCTGGAGCAAATGTTGGCTTATCCCCAAGGCGAGAAAACGCGCCATTGCGCTCCGGCGGCGGGGTTGTATCTCGCGCGAGTAGACTACGCCGGTTCTGAATAATGGCGGGATTACGTGTTTCTTGATGTACGGAGAAGCCATGCCTGTAGAAAGGTATGGGTAGCTATGAAAAACACGCGGCTCTACGCATAGAGCCGCGTGTTGCGTAATGTAAACTCATTGAGCTTACATTTTCTGACCATCAGCAGAGGGTGTATCTGCTTTATCCTGCGTGTCTTTCTGCTCTTTCATGAGCTCTTTGCAGCGGTTCATCATCTCTTTTGCCTTGGCCTCATCTTTATCTACGCCTTTACCGGTGGCGTACATATTGGCAAGTGCGCAGCAGGCTGAGGCATCACCGTCCGCAGCGGCTTTTTCCAGCCCGGGCACGGCTTTTGAATACATCTCTTTGGCCTTTTCGGGGTCTTGAGGCACGTTGTTCATGCCGGTATCAGTCAGCCATGCAATGGTATACTGGGCAATGGGGTCTCCATTAGCTGCCTCAACAGTAATGGTTTCTACATCTAACCAGCATTCATCGCAACAGTCGTTATTATCGGCTGTGCAACATGTTTTTGCCTGATTGTCCTTTTCCGGGGCTGCCGGAGTTTCATCTGCACCGAATGCGGCTGTTCCGCTGAGTGCAACTATGCTTAATAATGCGAATTTCTTCATAGGTCTTTACTCTGCATCTACCAATCCGATTTTGCAATCAATAAATCTATCTTTTAGTGTCTCTGATTATCAGTTAGTTATAAAAATTATCAAAAAAATATGAAAAAAATCATGAATAAAGCTTGACTCGCGATTCAAAATTTAGTAAACTGTCCGTGCTTTACGCCCCCTTGCGGGGCATCTGGAGCCCAAAACGCTTCTGTAGCTCAGGGGTAGAGCGCATCCTTGGTAAGGATGAGGTCGCGGGTTCAAATCCCGCCAGAAGCTTGTTTCCGGCTCATGCAAGAATAAGCAGCCCAAACTAATCATTATTTTTATTATGGCCAAAGAATCATTCCAGCGCACCAAACCCCACGTGAACGTGGGTACTATCGGTCACGTTGACCATGGCAAGACCTCCCTTACCGCTGCAATTACCAAAGTT
>JAFYUT010000016.1 GCA_017549485.1 Akkermansia sp. | reverse complement strand
GGTGGAGCTGCTAACGCAGCTCCACCCCCGGCTATTATATGTCGCCCACTAACGTGGGCTCATCCATTCGTCAGTCGTGACCGACTGAATACATGTTAACATACAGCGCGCGGCTGCATGCCGCTTGCATGAGAGCTCACTGCGTTCGCATGGTTTGCACGATATCAATAGCCTAAAAAGAGCTTTGCATCGGGATGCCCCCGCTCAGCGGCAAGAATGAACCAATGCATGGCTTCTAAGGAGTTTTGCGGCACACCCTGCCCGCGCTCATAGCACAATCCCAACAAGAATTGGGCCTCAACATAGTCTTGGTCGGCAGCAGCACGCAACCATTTCACGGCCTCGGCATAATCCTGCTCTACTACACCGTTGCCCTGATAATAGCTGTTTCCCACGTAGCATTGGGCGCGGGCATCGTTTTGCTCGGCAGCTTTGAGCGCCCACTTGAGCGCCTCTGCCGCATCTGCCGATACGCCTTTTCCCAAATCGTAGCACAGCGCCAAATTAAATTGAGCGGTAGCATCCCCCTTCTCAGCAGATGCCCGAGTCCATTTGAAAGCTTCCTGCTCATCCACCTCCACACCATGCCCCAGCATATAACAAACACCCAAAGCCCCCATGGATTGTCTCTCCCCCTGCTCGGCAGCCAGTAAAAACCATTTCACGGCTTCGGCATAATCCTGCGCTACGCCTTCCCCATTATAATAGGCATTGCCTAAATTGCATTGCGCCACGGCCGCCCCCTGCTCAGCCCCCTTGCGATAGAGCTTAACGGCCTCAGCGGAATCTTTCGGTGTTCCCCTACCGTTCTCTATCAATACAGCCAAGTTATTTTGGGCCTGTATATCCCCTTGTTCGGCTGCCATACGATACCATTTGACAGCCTCCTCTTCATTCTGCAAGACCCCTCTTCCTTTTTCATAGCACTGTGCCAAATTGAATTGAGCAGTGGCATGCCCCTGCTCAGCGGCAGCCTCAAACCACTTCACGGCTTCCTCTTCATTCACCTCCGTTCCATTACCCATGAAACAGTGAATCCCCAACGCATATTGAGCCATGGCATCCCCTTGCTCTGCAGACAGGCGCATCCATTTGACCGTTTCGGCTTCATCTTGCGGCACTCCCTTGCCATCTCGGTAGCAAACCGCCAAATTGTATTGAGAACGGGGCAGACCTTTCTCTGCCGCCTGCCGAAACCATTTGGCAGCTTCGGCATCATCCTGTGCCACACCTTGCCCCGTTAAATAGCAAATGGCCAAATTCTCCATCGCTACGGCCTCGCCTTGCTCGGCAGCAAGCAGTAACCATTTCACGGCTTCGGCATAATCCTGCGCTACGACATCCCCCCTTAAATAGGACAATCCCAAATTCAGCTGAGCCGCAGACTCGCCCTGCTCGGCCACTTGACGGTATAACTCAACGGCCTCTGTGGCATGTTCCTGCCCACCCTTGACTTTCTCCAACAATATACCCAAGTTATTTTTGGCCTGCAAATCCCCCTGTGCCGCCGCCAAACGGTACCACTTGATGGCCTCATCATAATCCACCGCTACACCTTTTCCACTTTCATAGCATTTCGCCAAATTATATTGGGCAACAGGCTCTCCCTGCTCCGCAGCAGCTGCAAACCACTTCGCGGCTTCGGCTTCATCCACCTCCATGCCTTTACCCAACATGCAATGAATCCCCAACGCACTTTGAGCCGAGGGGTCTCCCTGTCGGGCAGCTAAACGGAACCACTTAACAGCCTGGGCATCATCTTGCGGCACTCCATTACCTTTGCTGTAACATACGCCCAAATTATACTGGGATTGAATAAACCCCTGCTCGGCAGCCTGACGAAAACATTTGACGGCAGCTTCTGCATCGACCGCCACACCTTTTCCTGCCAAATAGCAAATACCCATTATCTCAATAGCCGGGATATGCCCCTGCTCGGCAGCCAAACGCATCCATTTAACAACCTCGGCATCTCGTTGCGGCCCCTCCGGGTACTCACCCTCCCCGACATTCTCCAATCCCGCCACCGTATATTGAGCTTCAGCTATACCTTGCTCAGCAGCGGCGCGATACCATTTCATGGCTTCACGGGTGTCTACCTCCAATCCGCGGCCCATATAATAAGCCGTACCCAAATTATACTGTGATAAGGCATCCCCTTGTTCTGCCGCGGCACGTAGCCACTTGATAAAAAACTCATCATTTTTTTCTACCCCGTTTCCCAAGGAATATCGTTCCCACAATTCTTTCTGTGCCCCAAGGTCCCCGGATTCTGCCGCCGCATGATACCATTTGAGAGCCGCTTCCATATTCGGGACACCATCCGTACCGTCTTGATACAGGCGAGCCAAATTGAATTGAGAAGCGGCATGCCCCTGCTCTGCCGCCGCAAGGAGCCACTGCTCGCCCGCCTTTACATCAGACTCAACGCCTTTACCTTGCACGTAACACACACCCAAAGCCCCCTGAGCATCGGCATACCCTTGCTCGGCGGCCAAACGGAACAAGCGAGCAGCTTCGGTTTCATCTTGCGGTACACCTTTGCCCCAAAAATAACGTGCTCCCAAATTATATTGCCCCTTGGCATAGCCCTGTTCTGCCGCCAAACGGAACAAGCGAGCAGCCTCAGCATCATCTTGCGTTACACCCAAACCACCTTCATAACATACGCCTAACGCAGACTGTGCAGGTGCATAGCCTTGCTCTGCCGCAGCCCTGAAATACGGTTCACCCTCAGCAGGTTTGCCGGCGTTCACGTACTCCATGCCTTTGTTATAATCCTCCTCCGGGGTGGCAGCCACGGCAGCATGGCCGGTCATAACAATGCATGTCAACATGCTGATAAACAGGTTCCGTTTCATAGTGTTGGTATTATAACAAACGCAATTACCGAGTCAAGCGCATTTCATATATCAACGGTAACGGAACCGACACTCTGCCATTTTCAATTTATCGGGCAGATCGCGAGCTATAGGCGAGCGGAAATTCAGAGCCCATGAGGGCGATATAAGGTAGCCGGGGGTGGAGCTGCGTTAGCAGCGGAACCCCCGGAAATAGATAAGATGACAGGAACCCCGGCCGGGGTGACATAAAGCGACGTAATGAATTGAAACAACGCATTATGCCACCCCGTTTGCACGGGGTTCTGATAATTTTGGCAAACTACCGGGGGTTGCGCTGCTAACGCAGCTCCACCCCCGGCTATTATATGTCGTCCACTAACGTGGGCTCATCCATTCGTCAGTCGTATCCGACTGAAGGCCTATTAACAAACTGCGCGCGGCTGAACGCCGCTTGCATGAGAGCTCACTGCGTTCGCATGATAGCGGGGCATGATAGTTTGACATGAGAGCTCGCTGCGCTCGCATGGGCGTGAAAAACCGGCTCTACTTTTGTATGGACTTATCATGATACCCGTGCGTATAAAAATATCTTACTGGCATGATTGGCACTTGCAAGGGAGGAGGCATACTGATATGCTTTGCGTATGAAGCGAGTACTCTTATTTTTGATGATGATGTGCAGCATGGTGGCGCAAGCCTGGCAGCAGGTGAATGAGAACGCGCCCGAGCCGGCAAGAGAGTTTCGCGCCGCATGGGTAACAACGGTTTTCAATTTAGACTGGCCCTCCAAAGCCGGGTTATCTGCCGAGCAGCAAAAACAAGAGATGCTCAACATCCTCAACACGGCGGTTAAGCTCAAGTTTAACGCCATCGTGTTGCAGGTGCGCCCCAATGCAGATGCCATCTACCAATCTTCATTAGAGCCGTGGAGCTGCTGGCTGAGTGGGGCTGGAGTCAACCCGGGGTATGACCCGCTGGCCTTTACCATAGCCGAGGCCCACAAGCGCGGAATTGAAGTGCATGCCTGGTTCAACCCGTTCAGAGCCACCATCAGTGGCAAAAGCGTAGGCAAAAACCACATATCTCTGCGCAACCCGGGCTTGCTGAAAAAGGCCGGAACCACCCAAATTCTCAATCCCTCCAGCAGCTCGGCACAAAAACATGTGCTCAATGTGATTATGGATGTCGTGCGCCGCTATGATATTGACGGTGTGCATTTGGATGACTACTTTTACCCATACCCCCCGCACAACAATATATCGGACGGCAAGTCGCCCTCCCAACGCCGCGCAGCGATTGACTCCTTCGTGAGCCAGCTGTACAGCAACGTAAAAGCAGCTAAACCTTGGGTGCGTGTGGGTATAAGCCCCTTCGGCATTTGGCAACCTGGCTACCCGGCGGGGGTAGAGGCCGGGGTAAACGCCTACGAGCACCTTGCCTGCGATGCCCGCAAGTGGCTCCAAAAAGGTTGGGTGGATTACCTGGCCCCGCAACTTTACTGGCGTATTGCCGGCCCGCAGAGTTTTACCGCCCTCATGCAATGGTGGGCCAATATCAATACCCGCCGCCCCGTGTGGCCGGGCATTGCCAGTGTACGTATCAACAGCACGGAGGACCCCGGCCGCCCTGCCTCTGAAATCGGTGCTCAGTTGGATGCCTCCCGCAAGCTGGCCCGCCAAAGCTGTGGCCAGATTTTCTGGAGCTGGCGCTCCATCGGCACCAACCGCGGCGGTGTACAAAAGGAAATAGCCAAGCGCTACACGGGCTTTGCTGTGCCACCGGCCATGACATGGTGCAAAGACAGCATACCGGCCCGCCCCACCGCCACGGCGGCAGAGGGTAGCGGCAAGGTGGTGCTCAACTGGCAGGCACCGGATAAACTGGCTCGCAAATGGGTGATACAAGCCAATACCTCCCGCGGCTGGTACACGGTGTGCATACTGCCCGGCGGGCAACGCAAGGTAACCTTACCCTCATCATTCTTCAAAAACTCCTCTCGCATTGCCATACGCCCCATTTCTGCCTGCGGGCAAGCAGGAACCCCCGCTGTACTGGCAAGATAATTTTACCCCAAACTTCTTATCATTATGAACGATACCAGAATCACCCTCGTCGGCATCGGTTGCGGCTCACGCACCCGCACCTACATGAAATTGGCAATGGAATACCCGGATAAGTTCCGCATTGTAGCTGCGGCGGATCCCGTAACCGTACGCGCCGAGCAGGTGCGCGATTTTGCCCCGGAGGCAGAGCGCGACTCTATACGCCTGTTTAAAAATGCCGATGCTTTGTTGTCTCAACCCAAGATGGCAGATGTTGCCATCATCGGCACGCAGGACGACTACCACTTTGAACCGGCCAAGCGCGCTCTGGAGCTGGGCTATGACCTGTTGCTGGAGAAACCCATTGCAAAAACTCTCAGAGAAGCCTTGGAGCTGCGCGATTTGGCAGAGAAACTGGGGCGCCGTGTGGCCATTTGCCACGTGTTACGCTACACGCCCTTCTACAACACCATTCGCAACATCATCCGCAGCGGTGAGCTGGGCGAGGTGATGACCTTTAACGCCAATGAAGGCGTGGGTGCCTGGCACTTCGGCCACTCCTTCGTGCGCGGTCACTGGGGCAACAGCGCAAAATCCACCCCCATGATTGTTGCCAAGTGCTGCCATGATATGGATATTCTCTACTGGCTGCTCAACCGCCCCTGTGAGCAGGTATCCTCTTTCGGTGAGCTCTCATTCTTCCGCAAAGAAACCCTTAAAGAACCCCGCCCCGTGCGCTGCACGGACTGGACCGGCCCCATCGGCGAGGACCCGTGGGATGCCCGCAAGTACATTACCGATGAAAGCTGCCGCCGCTGGCTCAAGATGGTGATGGACGGTGTGGATGACGCCACCCCCGAGGACATTACCGAGTGGCTCAAGACCTCCCCGTGGGGGCGCGATGCGTTCCAATGCGAGGACAACGACCAGCCCGACCACTTGGTAGCCATCCTGCGCTACATGGGCGGTGTTACCGGCACCTTTACCATGACCGCCTTTGAACAAGGGCGACACATTGAAATTTACGGCACCAAGGCCAAGCTGCGTGCCGGCGCTTTCTACAAAGAGAACGGTCCCGGTGAGATTACCATTACCGAGCATTTCTCCGGCACGGTGCGCAAGGTGGATGTAGAAGAAGTATCCGGCGGCTATGCAGGCCATGGCGGTGGCGACTGGGGCTTGGTAAGCCACCTGTATAATGACATGCGCGTGGTGGAGGATGTAAGCCTCATGACCACGCCCATTCAGGCCAGCGCCCACTCTCATGTGATTGCCTTTGCCGTAGAGCATGCCCGCCGCACGGGTGAGGTAGTAGACATTGCAGAGTTTGAGCGCCGAGTACTGAGCGGCGAGCTGAACTATTAATCCGCAAAGAGAGAGAGCACGCAGCACAGCCACATGTCCATCTTTCAACTGGTGACAGACTACAAGCCCTCGGGCGACCAAGAGCAGGCCATCGGTAAGCTGCTCAAGTCCCTTGATGCCGGCAACAGGCACCAGTGTTTGTTGGGTGTGACGGGTAGCGGTAAAACCTTTACCATGGCCAATATCATTGCTGCGCAAGACAGGCCGGTGCTGGTGCTCTCTCACAATAAAACGCTGGCGGCGCAGCTGTACTCTGAGCTCAAGAGCTTTTTCCCGCACAATGCGGTAGAGTACTTTGTCTCTTACTTTGACTACTACCAGCCCGAGGCCTATATTGCCAGTACGGATACCTACATTGAAAAAGACAGTGCCATCAATGAAGAAATTGACCGCCTGTGCCTGAATGCCATGCGGTCCCTGCTGCTGCGGCGGGATGTGATTGTGGTGGCCAGCGTGAGCTGCATCTACGGCTTGGGCTCTCCGGAAGATTACCGAGAGCTGACGCTGTCTATACACGTGGGGCAAGAGATGGACCGCGATGCCATGCTGGCCTGCCTGACCGAGCTGTTGTTTGAGCGCAGCGATTTCGATTTTCGGCGCGGCACTTTCCGCGTGCGCGGAGATGTGGTAGAGATATACCCCGCCCAGAGCGATGGGGAGGCGATACGCGTGGAGTTTTTCGGGGATGAGATAGATGCCGTCAGCCTGATAGATGCCACCACGGGCCGCACGCGGGAGAAGCTGAGCAGCTACCTTTTCTTCCCCGTTAAACAGTATGTCTCCTCACCCGAGAAACGCTTACCCGCCATTATGTCCATACGCAAAGAGCTGGCAGAGCGCGTGGCATGGTTTGAAAAGCAAAACAAGTTGATTGAGGCGCAGCGCCTCAAAATGCGTACCGATTACGATTTGGAGCTCATCAATGAGATTGGGTTCTGCAAGGGTATTGAAAACTACTCCCGCCACTTGGCAGGGCGCGCGCCGGGGTCTACCCCCTCTACCCTGCAGGATTATTTCCCCGCAGATCACCTCACCATCATAGATGAATCACACGCTACGGTGCCGCAAATAGGCGGTATGTATGAGGGAGACCGCTCCCGCAAGCAAGTGCTGATAGACCACGGATTCCGCCTGCCCTCTGCGCTGGATAACCGCCCGCTGCGCTTTGAGGAGTTTATGCGCTGCCAAAACCAACTGGTGTATGTGAGCGCCACACCCGGCCCGTTTGAGTATGTTAACTGCGTACCCGGTAATAAAAGCTACATACCCGTACTCAAAGCCAAACGCGGCAACACCCACTCCCGGCATGAGAAAGCCAGCCAAGCCATCACCCACGCACCGGATGACTTCCGCGGTGTATTTTTCCATAAACTCAGTGAGCTGCGGGTACCGCCGCACTCCTCTGCCGCGCCCATAGACAGCTTTAACCCGCGTGCACTGGGGCAACCGCTTATTGTAGAGCAGCTCATACGCCCCACCGGCCTGCCCGAGCCCAAGATTACCCTGCTGCCGTTGGACGGCCAAATTGATAAAACTATAGAGCTATGCCGCCAACGCGTAAGTGTGCGAGAGCGCGTGCTGGTTACCACCCTCACCAAACGCACGGCTGAGGACCTCACGGACTACCTGCGCAAGGTGGGGTTGAATGTGGAGTATATACACGCCGATGTGGATGCCATTGAACGCGTGGAGATATTGCGCAAATTGCGCAGCGGGTCGGTTGATATTCTGGTGGGTATCAACCTGCTGCGAGAGGGGTTAGACCTACCCGAGGTCTCGCTTGTCTGTATTCTGGATGCCGACAAGGAAGGATTCTTGCGCAATGAGACCAGCTTGGTGCAAACAGCCGGGCGCGCGGCACGCCACCTGCACGGTGAGTGCGTATTGTTCTGCGATGTCGTTACAGACTCCATACGCGCCTTGGTAGAAGAATCTGACCGCCGCCGTGCCATTCAGCTGGCCTACAATGAAAAACACGGTATTATACCCCGCACCGTTGCCCGTGCTGACCAAAGCACCCTGCGTCTCTATACCCCCGATGACGAAGAGGAGGAAGCCGGCATTTTGATGGCGGCAGAAGAGGAGGAAGATGTGGCTACCGTCATCAAGCGCCTTGAAAAAGAAATGAAAGAAGCCGCCGCACGCTTGGATTTCGAGGTAGCCGCCGTGTTGAGAGATAAGATTAATTTGTTGAAAAAACAATGAATTGGGATGTACAATTCACGAAACACCCCGAGAGGCCGTAACCTCCCGGGGCATCAACTCGCTTCTTTTATACTCTTCCTAGGATAGCCGGGAAAGTGTTAAAGTATCAGAGGGGCAGAGTTACGGGTACATCGGCACCCTGAGGAGCCTGACCGCGCTGCTGACCACGGGGGCCTTTGTTGCCACGGCCTTTACCCTTGCCCTGACCACGACCCTGCTGCGGACGAGCAGCCTTCATGGCCTCTTTCTCGGCGTCGGAGAGCTGACCATCCTTATCGGCGTCAAACTTCTCCAGCATCTTCTTCTGCATGTCCTCGCGGCTCGGGCGCTCACCCTTCTTACCGTCGAACTCGGGGCGCTTGCCGTCAAAGTTGGGGCGCTCGCCCTTCTTACCGTCGAACTCGGGGCGCTTGCCATCAAAGTTGGGGCGCTTGCCTTTCATACCGGCCTTGATAGCCTCTTTCTCAGCATCGCTGAGCTGGCCATCCTTATCGGCATCAAACTTCTCCAGCATCTTCTTCTGCATATCCTCGCGGCTCGGGCGGCCGGGCATCTCACCGGCTGCACCCCAGTGGCGGGGCTGCTCCATACCGGGAGCCGGTACGGGGATGTCTTTGGTCTTGGGCATCTCGGCCTGAGCAAACACCGGCAAAGCGGCCATTACAGCTACAAACAATGTCTTTTTCATAATATATGATTTATTGATATTAAAACAACAAGGGAATTTTCCCCTTACAATTGAGAGAACGATTTTTTTCAAAAAATTCTACATCAAAAATTCATTTTTATGAATAACAATTCCGCCGCATTTAGGGCACAAAAAGAGAGGAAGCACCACATGGGTACTTCCTCCTTTTTTTGAAATGATTGGGTCAGCTCAGTAATTAGGCGGCCTTCTTCATCATGCGGGGCTGCACACCGGGAGCGTGCTTCTTACCGCAACGGCAGCCGTTGAACTTGGGAGCCTCGGGGCGGAAACCCTTGTTCATGCCGGGCTTGCGGCCCTGGAACTTACCGCACTTGGGAGCCTGGGGACCGAAGTTGCCCATCTTGGGAGCCTGAGGACGGAAACCCTTGTTCATGCCGGGCTTGCGGCCCTGGAACTTACCGCACTTGGGAGC
>JAFYUT010000015.1 GCA_017549485.1 Akkermansia sp. | reverse complement strand
GGCAAGGGACTTCAACCCCGCTATTTTGTGTTTGTAGGACTTGGGCTCCCACGCGTCGAAAGCAATCAGAGGGGCAACACCACGGCTTATGTCGTCGCTTCGGCATCGGGGGCGGCTTCAGAGGGCTGCTCCGCCTCAAGCGGCTGCGGTTTTTCTTTTTTCTTCTTTTCCTTGCGGATGTTAAATTGATTGGCTGCGGCATCAAAACCATCCCGCAACGCCGTGAGGGTAGCTGCGGTGGCTTTGAGCAGGGCTTCATCCAACGGGGGTCGTTCATCGGGCGCAAACTTACCGAGCACGTGGCTGACCATCTGCTTTTGCCCCGGTGCGCTTATGCCCACACGCAGGCGCGGGAACTTCTCTGTACCCAAATGGGCTATGAGGGATTTCATGCCGTTATGCCCGCCGGCAGAGCCACCGGCACGCAGGCGCATGGTACCTACCGGGAATGAGATATCATCATACACCACAAACACCTGCTCCGGCTCAAACTTGAAGTAGCGCATAAGCGGCCCGGCACTCTCACCGGAGGCATTCATGAAGGTTTGCGGCTTTACCAGCAACACGCCGGGCCCCGCAGCAATCTCTGCCTTATATGCCTTTTCAAGCTTCCATTCGGCCCCGAAATGAGCCGCAAGCCTATCCAGCACCATAAACCCGACATTGTGACGAGTAGCGGCGTAGTCTCGGCCGGGATTCCCCAGCCCTACGATGATGCGGATAGGCTTCATAACAGCGGTATCAGAGCCCCAACTGGGTAAATGTAATGTTGCGGTTCACGGCATTGAGGTATGCGCGGGCAGAGGCTTCAATTACGTCCGTAGCGGCACCCTTGCCTGAGATAGGCTTGGCGTTGCTGTCATCGCAATCACCGAAGTGCACCTTGACACTCACCTCACCGAGGGCGTCTTGGCCAATAGAGGTAGCACGCACGTTATAATCCACCAGCTCACCGGCAGACTCCGTAATACGGTCAATCGCCTTGAAGCAGGCGTTTACAGGACCGTTACCGATGGCACAGTCCGTATACTCTTCATCATCTTTCACCAAGGTAACGGTAGCCGTGGGCAATGCGGCAGAGCCGGCAATAAACTGAATGCTCTTGAGCTGCCATACACCGTTAGAGGTGTCCAAAGAATCATCTACCAGAGACGACAAATCGTCATCATACACAAACTTCTTGCTGTCACCCACCTTCTTGAAACGCTCAAACACGTGGGTAAGCTCATCATTGGAAAGGGTATGGCCCAATTTCTCCAAGCGAGCCTTCACCGCAGCACGGCCGGAGTGCTTGGTAAGGGGCAGCTCAGTCTCACCCCAGCCCACCTCTACCGGGTCAATGATTTCGTACGTCTCTCGCTTAGCCAGAATACCATGTTGGTGAATACCGGAGCTGTGGGCAAACGCATTTTCGCCCACAATAGCCTTAGAGCGCTGTACCACCATGCCGCTCATGCGGGAAACCACGCGGCTGGTCTTCACAATCTCACGCGTATTGAGGTTGTGCGGTTTCTCACCGGCAGCAAAGCCGAAAGCCTCGGGGCGGGTGGAAAGCGCCATGGCACACTCTTCAATCGCGGTGTTACCTGCACGCTCACCAATGCCGTTGATGGTACCCTCTACTTGGCGGGCACCGGCCTGCACGGCAGCCAAAGAGTTAGCCACGGCCATGCCGATATCGTTGTGGCAGTGCACGGAGATGACGGCATCATCAATATTCTTTACATTGTCCTTGAGGTACTTAATGATGGTGTAGTACTCAGAGGGCGTGGTAAAGCCCACGGTGTCTGGAATATTCACGGTAGTAGCACCGGCAGCAATAACCGCCTCTACCACCTGCGCCAAGTAATCGTGCTCGGTACGGCTGGCATCCTCAGCAGAGAACTCCACATCATTCACCAAGCTCTTGGCCAGTTTAACACCCTCTACAGCCATCTGCAAAATCTCTTCCTTGCTCTTTTTGAGCTTGAACTCACGGTGCAAAGGACTGGTAGCCAAAAACACGTGAATACGGCCACGCTCCCCGGCGGGGGCCACGGCAGCGGCAGCCTTACGAATATCATTCTCAACGCAGCGAGCCAAACCGGCAATGCGGCAGGTCTTCACTGTCTTGGCAATGGTATATACGGCCTCAAAATCACCCTCAGAGATACATGGGAACCCCGCCTCAATCACATCAACACCTAGCTTTTCGAGCTGACGTGCTACCTCCAGCTTCTGGCGGAGATTCATGGAAGCTCCGGGGCATTGCTCACCATCGCGCAACGTGGTGTCGAAGAATTGTACTTTGTCGCTCATAGCTTATGTTAATATGGTTTGTTAAAGTCTTCGGATTCTACACAAAAATACACGGAATTGCAAGAGATTTGCCACTGCATGACATAGGCCACCACAAACTACTGCACTCCGGCCTGCGTGAGGATATCGAGGATCTGTTGTCGCGGGCGCTCAGGCCAGAACTTATTGGCCACGGGGCTTGCCGGGCTGGGGTGCAGAATCGTACCCAACGTAAATTGCTTATCGGGCAGAGCCGCGGCGGCAAGTTCCATCTGCTTCAACGCATAACCGCCTACACCAATGAGGCATTTGGGTTGCAAAATTTCAATCAGGCGCACCAAGTGGCGTTGGCATGCGGCATCTATCTGCTGCATTTGCTCTTTGGGCAACTGCGTGGGGGTAATATTGGCGCCGGTCTCACTCATCCAAATCAGCGGGCAATAATTGGCCACATACGCATGCGCAAAAAAAGCATCTGCCGTGCCGTACATCTCTTCAAACAAGCCCCAAAGGCGGCGACCGCTCACCTCTGAACGCGGGCAATTAAAGCCCTGAACAGGGCGCTTGGGGTGAGTTGCAGGCGGCTGACCGATAGAGGCCGTGATACCCATCCACAATGTCACAGCGGCAATCTCCCCGAAAGGCACGCCCGTTTGCGCCATACCGAAAGGGCCGGGATTCATCCCCAAATACAGCACATCTTTCTGACCACCGGCAAAGCGGCGTATGTAAGCCTCATGCCCGGCCCACGCATAAGTGAGGGGGTTATAAGTATATGCCACCGGGGCATCAAAATGCAGAGCATCCATCGCATCGGAAAGCTCGCGGGCGGCATCTATGACTTGTTGAATCTGCATGACATGAGTTTATCACATCATGATGCCCTCGGCAACAATTATCGGCTTGAAAACGCAATATCATTTCTGTATAATGGCGCGCGTGAAAGTCATAGCCATTGCGAACCAGAAAGGTGGAGTAGGAAAAACCACCACCGCCGTCAACCTGTCTGCCGCCCTTGCCATGCGTGGCAAGAGAGTGCTGCTCATTGATGTAGACTCTCAGGCAAACGCCTCTCAGGCACTCGGGGTTGAGGTAGATTGTGAGCACAGCATCTACCAGGCCCTCATCGGCAATAAGCTGATGGAGGAACTGATTCGCCCGGCTAACCGCCGCAATCTCTCCATCATACCCGCCCACATGGACTTGTCGGGTGTAGAGGTAGAGCTCACCCAAAACGGCACACACCTCACCTGCATGAGAGATGCTATGGAGGGGCTGCGCTCCAGCAAGTACTATGACTATGTATTTTTGGACACTCCGCCCTCACTGGGCGTTTTGATGACCAGCTCACTGTGCGCTTGCGATGAGGTGCTTACCCCCATGCAATGCGAGTTCCTCAGCTTGGATGGTCTCTCCAAAATTCTCTACGTGGTAGAGCAGATTCGCGACAGCGGCGCCAACCCCAACCTGAAACACGAGGGCGTGCTGATGACCATGTACAGCAACACCAACCTTGCCAATCAGGTTATTGCACAGGTGAAAGAAAACCTGCCCGACCAGCTGTATACCACCTACATTCCCCGCTCCGTACGCGTGGCAGAGGCCCCCAGCTTCGGCAAAACCGTCATTGAGCATGACCCCTACGGCACGGCCTCCATGGCTTACCAAAATGCAGCCAAGGAGTTCATGGCGCGTCACCGCAAGCACTGATTATCTGCCCCCAAACAGCCGCCATGCTTGATTGGCTGTACCCCATCACCTGCCGCCTGTGCGGAGCCGCAAGCGAGCACGCACTTTGCGAGTCGTGTTTGGACGCCTTGCCGCATGTGCCGCGGCCTATCTGCCTGTATTGCGGGGCACCTGTAGCCGGGGAGCAGCAAGATGCCTACCATTGTGCCGCATGCAAGAGCAAGCCCCGCCCCTTTGACATGGCTCGCTCGGCCCTGCTGAACGATGATGCAACCATGCCCTTGATTCATGAGCTGAAATACAAAGGTGCGGCCTATTTGGGCAAAGCCCTGGCCCGCGCACTCTCCCGCCTGCGGCAACAAACGCCGGAGCTGGCGGAATACAAAGACGCAGCCATTGTGCCGGTACCCATCAGCAAACAACACCTGCGCCTCCGTGGCTATAATCAGGCAGAGGAGCTCGCCCTACCCTTCGCCGAAGAAATGGGGCTACCCCTTGTAACGCCTTTGCTGCGAGTAGACCGTAATGTTGACAGCCAAACACGCCTCTCTGCCGCAGAGCGTTTGAAAAACGCAAAGCTTGTCTACCGCCCTGCCCCGGAGTACGAGCAAGGCAAAAAAGCACTCCCCTCTCACCTTATTCTGATAGACGATGTCTACACCACCGGGGCTACCGTGCGGGCGTGTTCCGCCATCCTCAAACGCCTGCCCTCCGTTCAAAAAGTGGCCGTATTAACCCTGTTGCGCGTAGTGAACCGTTTTTAAGCCAAAGCTCAACGAGCTCGCTTGCCGTGCAGGCTCATGCATCATTCGGCTTACGACCACGGGGATGAAAACTGCGGTGCAGGCCCACCAATCGCTTGGCCTCCACATGGGTATATATTTGGGTGGTAGCTAAATCTGCATGGCCCAGCATATCCTGAATCACGCGCAGGTCCGCACCATTCTCCAGCAAATGCGTAGCGAACGAATGGCGCATAATATGGGGGTACACCCGCTCATGGAGCCCGGCGGCAGCGGCGCGCTTGCGTATAATCTGCCTGATACGCTCGCGGGTAAGACGCTCTCCACGGTTAGAAAGAAAAAGCTGGGGCACGCGGTGCTGCTCATTCGCCAACAGGTACCGGGCCTTCTGCATATAATTCTGCAAGGCCTTGGCGGCCATACCCCCCAATGGCACATAGCGGGTCTTGTTGCCTTTGCCCGTAATGCGCAAAAACTTCTCCTCCCAGCTCACCGAGTCGGCACGCAAATTTACCAACTCACTGACACGCAAGCCACTACCGTAAAGCATCTCTAAAATAGCGCGGTCTCGCGCACCGTAGGGCAAATCCTCAGGGTCGGTAGCATTCAGCATGGCTGCCACCGCCTCGGCACACAGAGTCTCAGGAATATGAGGCCGCACCGTGCCACCTTTCACCAGCTCGGCAGGGTTTTGCTCTACCACATTTCTTGAGCTCAGATACCGAAAAAAGCGCCGCAAATGCACCATGGCAATGCGGCAGCTTGAAAAAGCAAGCCCCTCTTCATGCAGCAGGCGGCGGTACTCTGCCAGCAGGGGTTCTGTAATGTGTTGAGGTGCCAAATCTCGGCCACGGCACCACGCGGTAAAGCGCTCCAAGCTCCTGCGCACGGACTCCCGATAATTGACACTCAAGCCGCACTCAGCAGCCAAATATAGCAAAAATCGCTCCGTCAGCGCAGGCCATTCCATGGTGCATCAGTTAGCAGCACCCGTGGGTGCAGGCAGCGGCTCAAAAGGCACATCTTCTACCGGGGCAGATACATTATTGCCTGAGGCAGAGGGCAAGGCCTGTCCTTCTTCCACACGGCGCTTGGCCTCTTCAAAGGCATCTGCCTTGTCAGACTTAGTACCCACCACAACGACGGTGCGGCCCGTCTCATTGGTGGTCAGGGTCTCCGTTTCACTGATTTGCAGCTCGGCACCGGGCAAAATGCTACCGGTAGCGCCGGGCTCCATACCGGGCAATATACCCTGCCCGTCAGGCAAGAAATCACCGGTCGTGGTCAGCATGGATACAGGGTCCACAAAATCACTCTCGCGCAAGAAACCGCGCTTGCCGCCATCTACCTCCACAAAGTAATACGTACCCTCGCAAGAGAGAATCTTAGCTTGCTCAGTCTTGACCATACGGCCACCGGGGTCTTCGGAGTGGTCGGGGTTGCGGTTGAAGAGGAAAGCCTTGCCATCTCTCACATCAATCTTGGCACCATCTACGAACATACCCTCCTTCACCAGCTTACGGCGGGCAGCTTCGCGAGCTTCGGCCGTACCGGGAGGGTCAAGCGGGGAGTCCTCTTTCAGATACTCGGGGGTGTATTCACCTTCCTCAAAGATGCTGCAAGAGGTCAAGAACAGGGTGGATGCCAAAAGTAGGTATACAGGCTTCATACGCGCGGACGATATCAGATGAGGCCCAAAAAAGCAAGAGCAATCAGCGTCATGGCATCATTAAAGCTTCGCGGTTAACAAAAAATACCGCGCCTAAAATGCAGAAGAACGCCCACAGGTAATCCCACTTCCAATGCTCGCCCATAAAAAAGATCATGAACGGCACAAACACCGTCAGTGTGATGACTTCCTGCGTGATTTTCAGCTGGGCCAAGCTCAACCCGCAAGAACGGCCTATGTGATTACCCGGCACCAAGAAACAGTACTCAAAAAATGCCAGTCCCCAGCTCATCAGAATCAGCTTCCACCACTCGGTAGCAGCCGTTTCCTGCCCGGGCTTGCGCAAGAAACCATACCACGCAAAGGTCATCACTATATTACTGATAACCAGCAGGCCTATGGTCAGTAACAGTTTCATAAAGCATTAAAGAGCCAAGAAGAAGCCGCCACCGGTTTGAGACGCAGACGGCACGTGCACCAGCTTGACACGCCCGAGCACATCCATACCCAATATGGTGGGCTCATCTGCCCCGCAGAAAACCGGGCGCACCCCCTCCAACTCAACACCGGGTGCCAGCTTCACCTTACCGGGGGCACCGATGGTAGCCGTCAACGCAGAGGCTGAGTTCACATCGCTCACACTCATTTGCATTTTCTGCGCAGCACCTGCCGGCCAAGCAGATTCCGGCAAACGCGTCACCGAGCTACCGGAGTCCAACAGAATATCATGGGCGCGGCCATCGCACTCTATGCTCATAATCAAGCGCCCGGCTTCATCACGCTTGCCATACAGGGGCACCAGCTTCAGCTCACCCTCAGGCAGGCCCCAGTGCAACTTACCACCGGCTACATCAAACACAAAAGGCATAGCACCCAGCAAATCCATGCCGATGATACCGTCTATCTGCTCAGCCATCATACTGCGGGCACCCTCCAAGCTCAGCACCATTACCGGGTGGCTCTTCACCTTTACATCCGCAAAATTGATATTTAACAGATACACAGACGGGCGCTCATTGGCATTGCCCCTGAACTGTATATTGCGGGTATCCATCTGGCGCGGGTTCTTCAGCTTAGCCAAGCTACCGCTGTGCAGCACCGTATTGGTGGCCCCCGTATCCAGCATCATACGCATCGGCACACCGTTAATCACGCAATTAACCAGCACTTGGTAGCAGCGTGCATCTTGCTGCATCTGCATGGTGTCTACCTTAGTGGTCTGCACCCCGGCAGCGTTACAAGTCCCCACCATCGCCAGCAAGCCTATCATGGCACTTACACAAAACTTTTTCATGTGCGTATTCTAACGGGCAATCCCCGCTTAGTCAACGCCTTTTTGCAAAAAAAAGCATAAAAAAACTACGTCAGAACCTCTTTTTCTACTTGCCAATTTATTTAAGCAAGGTAAAATAACCGCGTATGAAAAAGAGCCTCTTCCTGATTGGCAGCCTTGCCCTGCCGGCCTTGGGCACAGAGATGCCCCCTATGATACCGGATGGTCCCGTAACATACGAAGACGTAACGTATGAGGACCCCATGGCCGGTTTCGGCGACCCGTATGCCTTTGCAGCGCCCGCCCCCACCACCGTGGCAGCGCCCATTACCCCTGCCTCCTCCGGCAACGAAAAAGCTTTCATCAAGCTCGGTCTGTATGAGAGCAATTACCAAGTACGAGGCATGGGCGTAACAGACCGCTTGGCCTCTAACGGTTACACCTCCCTCTCCGGCTACTATGTATTGCCCAACCGCAACCTGCTCAACGCCGGCATCTACCAAAAGGTAAGCGGCAACGTAGGCGTGGTATGGGGTGCCACAGCAGAACTGGCCGATACCCCCGTGCTCAACGCCGGTTATGCCTTGGGTAAAGAGATTTTCCCCAACCTCACCCTTGAGCTCGGTTACACCATCCGCCACGGCGGGTTAGAGGGCTTCATGTCTCGCTATGCTAACAGCTGCCCCCACCGTTTGGCTCAAGACCTCACCGTCACCCTTGCCTTCAATGACCACCAAAAGGGCTTCTTCGGCAGCGCCCAGTGGGGCATCGGCATCCAAGGCCTCACCGGCCACTATTTCGACGCCGAGCTCGGCTACCGCTTCACCGATATCGTCAACACTGCTCGCTGGGGGCTTGACCTTGAGGTATCCGCCGGCTGGTCCGGGTCTTTCAGCTACTGGGCCAACAACGTGAAAGGTACAGATGCCGGCCGCCTGCGCATCGCAGCCCCCCTCTTCACACATGGCGGCGGTATCGGCCGCGATGGCCGCACCCACATCACCCCGTGGATGCAGCTTTCTGCCGCCGGCAACAACTCCGGCAAGATTGACCGTGCCGTCGGTGGCGCCCCCATCGACCACTTCCAAGTCACCTTCGGTATTGAAATGGGCTGGAAATTCTGATTTCCCCACCCTCTGTCAACACCGTTTCCTTCTCATGCGGGAATGCCCTCACCGGCATTCCCGCTGTTTTTTTTAGCATTCCTCCCCCCCAACGAAAAACGCGCAACACCTTGTATGAGGTATTGCGCGTTTCTGTTCCAGAGCCGGATGTCAGGGTCGAACTGACGACCGTCCGATTACAAATCGGGTGCTCTACCACTGAGCTAATCCGGCGAGGTGCGCGTATATTACACGAGATACTGCCAAATGGCAAGACTTTTTTTCGCAAAAATGTGTCAATTCGCCATCAATTCGCCATCATACGCCCCGCCACCATACCTCATTATGCAAAGTCGCCGCAACATTCCTGCCTTGTTCAGTTTTCACAACACCCCCTGTTACTTCAATTTCCCTTTATACCGCAAAACAAAGGGTACCGTTGATGCCGGGCGGGCCCCTGAAGTTTTTTTCAAACTGTGCGGCTTGCAGCCGCTTGCATGATAGCAGCCGGAGACTGCATGATAGCTCACTGCGCTCGCATGCGCGGCTATAAATAAATCCCCCCGTGTTTCAGAGAGAAACACGGGGGGAAAGATTTAAATGCTGAAGCAGCGTGGGGCTTTACTCGCACACGGGCTTGGCCAGCACCTTGCGGAGGCGGGCGAAGCGGGGGAGAGCCTCTACGGTCTTCATGCCGGTCTCGCCCTGGATAAGGGGCAGAGCGTAGTCAATGAAGGCGCGCTCGATGCCGTTACCGGCAGCGTTGATCCACTCACGGGGAACCTTCTTCTCG
>JAFYUT010000014.1 GCA_017549485.1 Akkermansia sp. | reverse complement strand
TCAAGTTGAACTGTCGCAAATTTTGCGACAGTTGAATTATCGAGCTCCTCTCGCAGTGCTGACTGAATATGCTTACCTATCGTTTTAATGTCTCTATCAAAGAGTTGTGCCATCTGTTGACGATTAAGCCATACGGTATCCGCCTGCGGTTCTACACGAACCGACAGCTCAAACTCCCCCTCTCTGAAATGTATTTCTTCTATGTTCCCCATGGCTTACTCTCCTAAAAGACATTCTAGCATATTTTACGCACCATTCAACTCAAATACGAAAATATCCTGATACCGGCTTCATACCAGAACTTCCAGATAAGGGGTTAACTTGTCTATCACTCCAAGCTTTGTGGCGTATTCTGCCAGCCGGTTCAGATTTTTCTCTTTACGGGAAAAATAAAGTTTAAGAGCAGCGATATAGCATTCAATATCTACCCTGTTCTTGCTGCGGAGAATATCACAGATGCAGCGCTCTGCATTGTACCCGCGAACGACATTGCCCATCGTAGTACGCAATTCTGTAAGCCCTAGCTCATGAAACAGAGGCTTTATATAATAACACGTGCAATCCTTCGAAATGCTGCGGGGCAGCGTGGCATCAGAGGGAATGGTGACGGAATGCTGAAAGGGCGTACGCTCGGTTAAACCAAGCAGATAAAGAGCACTTTCATGAGAAAAGATAAGAGCAGGGAACTTTCGCTGCATATAGACCATATCATCAGCCAATGTCCCGGGGCGCATATACACACCGCTACTGTACCGCTCCAGTAATCCGGCGCGAGAGTACACATGCAACATGCCCCGGCTGTATCCCAGCTGCTGTATATCAGCCGCAGTCAACAAGCCTCCCTGGGCTGCCATGTATTCTTTGATGCCGGTTTCTAAATCAGTCATGTAAGCAACTCCTTTCTGCGCTTGTTTATATCACAGACGAAATCCATCTACAAACAAAATTAGACAAAACGCAAGAAATGTGATGGCTTTTCTAGTGTTCTGCTTAACAAATATTTCGCCGTACTTGGTTCAGTAAGAGCTATACAAAAAATGTTTGACTAAGGAATATATATGTGGTATGAATGCTAACATAATGAACTTCGCTTCAGAAAACGATTACGGATTGGTGTATGTTTTGACAAACTCTGCTATGCCCGGCATGGTCAAAATCGGCATGACCCAACGAGCTGATTTGGAGCAGCGTATGAAGGAGCTCTACGGCACTGGAGTTCCCGTTCCATTCGAGTGTGCATACGCATGTAAGGTCAGAGCCGAGAAAACGAAAATGCTAGAGCAAGCTTTGCATGAGGCCTTTGAGCCATATAGAGTGAATCCCAAGCGTGAGTTCTTTGAGATTAAGCCAGAACAGGCAATCGCCATCATGCGTTTCTGTGATGAAGGAGACGTCACTAACGAAGTGAAAGAAGAAATTAAATCAGAACTTACCCAAGAAGAGCAGAACTCTACAAATAAATTAAAACCCAAGCGCCCTCAATTAAATTATGACTTGCTGGGAATACCGAGAGGAGCTGTACTGACATATACAAAAGATGCCTCTATCCATGTAACGATAGAAAATGAAAAGAAAGTTCGTTATAATAATGAAGTCTGCTCTCTAACCGCCGCCACACGAAAAATCATGGGCTTAGCACCAGATGCAGCCATTCAACCCACCCCATATTGGAATTACGGCGCAAAGAATTTGATGAGTATTTACAATACCGTTTTTCCGGTAGAAGATTAATTGTCCTCGCTTCAAATTAATTATGCCTATCGTAAAGGATTTACTGTCGCCGCATGAATATATAGCAGGTAATTAAAAATGTATCGCAAGCTTCAATCCTTATCTTCATCGGTAGAACTACCTGCATTAACTCCCGCCCCCACGAAGTTCATAGCTCGGGTGTTTTTCGATGATTGTGACCGACTGTCAGACAGTTGGCTGAATTATCATATCTCATGTTCTGATATCAGGTTTTTCAAAAAAGCATGGGACAAGGAAAAATTGAGTTCCCTGTTGGATGGGGCAATTCTCACCACTCAGCAAAAAGAACAAATCCTGTCGCACAATTCCTATGCAGAAGTAACGCGTGAAATAGATGGTTATCCAAAACATAAAGCTGCGAGTGCTTTTTGGGATATGATTGAACCTTTGGCTGAGCTTTACGAGAAACGTGTAGGTGTGCAATTTATGTCGTTTGTATATCCTCAATTTTTCAGAACTGCTTTTTTTAATTCCCTGAACCTTGTAGGAACAAAATTTTCTCTTTCTGATGATGCTTGCTTAATGTATACTTCTCGAGGTCTGCGAGATTTTGGAGTACATGAGGTGGAATATGTATTACCTAAAAAAATGCACTGCGATTTCGGCAAATATCGTACGGCGTGGTTAAATGCATGTACTACGGAAGAGATGATAACACGAGTAATGTCCGAAGATGATGCAAATATACGTTTAATTTTGCCGTTTAGGTCTATACTTGATCAAATGTTACTGAATCAGATTCCTTTGGAGCCGGGAATTTATCAGGATTTAGATAATGCAGAAGTTTCTTACAGAATAGAGCAATGTGTGTTAAACACAGGTAAGTCAGGTATTCGTATGACCGCCATTCCTAATCATTGATTATAGTGCATAATTTAGAAATAATATTTTTCTCAATTTACTCTCGGTCAGTTATGATAATTGATTGGATGGGACTGTCAAGATTCGCCTTAGTTCGCCCCCTTAACGTAACCTAACTACGTAACTTGGGGGGCGAGTCACACATCCGTTCGTTTACTTCTGTTTCCGCCAAGGCTATGCCGGGACAAGCCGTCCTCAAAAGGATGATGCGTTTAGTCGCAAACGGCTATTATGGTTCAGAGATACTGAAGCAAATTATCAACGATGTGCACAGAAAAGTAGGATTTTCGGACTAAATAGAAAAATATAAAAACTCTTCTCATGAGAATTTCCCCAAAAATTAGGTGTGCAGTATTTTGTGTTTGTAATGGTTTAATAATGGCAAATCCATCCGAAATATCGAGTTGTCCATACAATCATGAAGGAGAATGCTTTTATGTAACTGGGGCTGCAAAAAATAAAGAGAAAAAAGAGGGTAATTTAAAATTAGATAAAGCAAAACGATTATCGGATTCTTCACATAAGCAATTTCTGCATGAAGTTCTTGTTTCAAATTATAAGAAAAATGTAGCTAACAGAAATGATGATGTATCTTTTATGGAGGCTATCTTTAAACAAATATCTTCGCAAGAAGAAGTTAATTATCTATTCTCTGAGTTAATAGCTTACAAAGATGTAGGAGATGAAGAATTTGAAGAATATTATAAGATTAAAATTATTACACTGTTTTTTACTCACAGGTACAGCATTAATAAAGATATCATTTATGAAGGTATATGTAATGCTTTCTCAAATAAGGAGTATTCTCTCGCCAATTGTTTATTAGTAAACTGTAAAAATTTGTCCGATACTTTCATGTTCATTTTCGAAAATCAATTATTAAAAGGTGATTTCGATGTAGATGCACTTGATTGTATTCTCAGAAATATATCTTTGCAAGATGATATCAACCAGATTTTATTTAAAGTGTGTTCGTATAAGCCTCCTAAATTTAATACAGTTTGCTGCAAATGTTTGGAAAATTACAAAATAGAATTGGTGAAAGTACTTGTATCCTCCTATCATGCACAATTAGTATCCGAATATACTGAATCTATTGCCTATGCTGCAGCGTTTAATGGTGAATATAAATTAATGTTTTACCTGTTGGATAATGGTGCGAATGTTAATTATATCACAAAAGGAGGAGAAACGGTTCTTTCTCATATAATTATGCATGAAAGTGAAGATCAGTGTGAGGTTATTTGCGAACAGCTGTTATCCTATCCCATCAAACTCAATATAGGAAAACCATTGCCTATCTATGCCGCTCGGTATTTAAAATATGAAAAAGTAGTAGATATGTTAAACAAATATGAGCAACGCGCAGTCTCGAAATAGCAAAACTATGTTAAAAAAGGGAATAAGAATCATGGCTACGAACTTAGCCAGCTGATGCTGACCACAGAGAAATATGGGCATGCATTTTAGTATAAAAATCAAATTCCACAATGTTAGGACTTGACCCGCTTATTCGCGCCCAGCCCACTCCACCCTCCGGGTGTCGTGGCTTCGAATCCCGCCACGCTAATAAATCAAAAGCCCCGCACCTTGTCAGGTACGGGGCTTTTGATTTAAGGGTGGACGATGGGATTCGAACCCACGACACCCGGAATCACAATCCGGTGCTCTAACCGCTGAACTACATCCACCATGTTTTTCAGCTTATGACTGCGGGGGTAATTATACAGAAAACGGAGAGGAATGCAAGACTAAATTTAAAGAAAAGTGAAGTTTTTTATAAATTTTTGATAGAATGGAGCAGGGTGAGGGTGTGTTGAAGCTCTGCGACGTCGTGAACGCGGTGGAGATTGGCGCCGTTTTGGGCGGCGAGGAGGCTCATGACGGCAGTGGGGAGGGGGGAAGATTTGGGCAGGGCGGGGTTTGCCAAGATTTCCCCGAGGAATCGTTTGCGGGAGAGTGCCATGAGGAGGGGGCGATGGGCTACGCGTATGGATTCCAGATGGCGAATGAGGGCGAGGTTGTGGGCGGTTGTTTTGCCGAATCCGATGCCGGGGTCCAGGCAGATGCGGGTGGGGGCAATGCCGGCTTGCTCAGCCAAGGTGAGTCTCTCTTCAAAAAAGTTGCGTACCTCCGCCACGACATCGGTGTAGTGCGGGTCCATTTGCATGGTTTGCGGTGTGCCTTGCATGTGCATGAGGACGATGCCGCAGGGCTGAGCTGCACACAGAGCCCTCATTTCAGCAGAGGCCAAGCCGGTGATATCATTAATGATGTCGGCCCCGGCGGTAAGTGCAGCAGCTGCGACAGAGGGGTGGCGTGTGTCGATGGAAAGGAGTGCGGCGGGAAATTCTCGGCGCAGGGCAGCAATGACGGGGGCGGTGCGGCGCTCTTCTTCCTCCGGTGAGACGGGGGCGGCCCCCGGGCGGGTGGATTCTCCGCCGATGTCGATGATGTGAGCGCCGTTTTGCAACATGGTGCGGGCGTGCTCAATGGCTGCGGGCAGGGTGGTGTGTAAACCGCCGTCGGAGAAAGAGTCGGGGGTGACGTTGAGTATGCCCATGATTCCACCGGCTGAGGGTATTGTCCAGAGCTGATTACGCAGTTGCCATTGTTGCATGATGTGCAGATAGGTTTGGTTGAGGAAACAGAAAAGCTCCGTTGGATAACGGAGCTTTAAGAGTTGCGGGAATAGGATTTGAACCTATGACCTTCAGGTTATGAGCCTGACGAGCTACCGAGCTGCTCTATCCCGCGATTTATTAAGGCCTCTGGTGAGGACGGGGGGATTTTATCGATTTTGAGGGAAGAAGTCAAGCTTTTTTCTTAATAAATTGACATTTTCTTCAAAATCAGGTGATTTTTCGGGCCTTTTTATGATGCTCAGGAGGTGTTTTGCATCAGTGGAGCCGAAATCAGCTGCGTTTTCGAGCCAACCTAGGGCGAGGTCTTTGTTTTGGCGCACCCCGAAACCATCGTAAAAGCAGAGGAACATGAGCTCTGCCGCCTGAGGGGAGCCTTGCATGGCGGCGTAGCGGATTTGCTCTACAGCTTTGGCGGGGGAGGGGGCTGTGCCGATACCGTTGGCATAAAAATGACCGAGCAGGAGTTGAGCGCGGTGGTTGTCGCGGTCAGAGGCGATGGTGAGGTAATGCCGTGCCTCTTGCAGGTCTTGTGGGGTGGCGTTGCCCAAGGTATAGCAGAGGGCGAGTATGGCCGGGGCGTTACGGTTGCCGGCGGCGGTAGATTGGTGCAGCCATTCAATGGCTTGCTGTTTATCTTGCGGGGTTGCCGCTGAATCATGAATTATCAGCATGGCACAGCGATATTGTGCAATGGGTTCACCCTGTGCAGCTTTGCGGGCCAGTGCCTCGGGTGTGTTGCATGCCCCCGGCAGCAAGCAGAGTATAACTGTGCAGAATAAGTTTGCGATGCTGCGTAGGGTGAACATGCGGAGGGAAAATGGTGAAGTTGTTATGAGCCGTGGCTTTTATGCCGGCAGGAAAAAGGCGCGTTGGCGTGGGGTAATGTTGAGGTTGAGTTTCTCCATAACGGCGAGGAAATCCTCCCACACGGCCCGTTTAGCGGTGAGGGAGTCGTTGCGCAGAAGGTAACTGGGATGGTATGTAACACGCACGGGGATGTTTTGGCAGTCAAACCATTTGCCGCGCAGGGACGATACGGAGGCCCCGCTACCCAGCAGCCCCTTGGCGGCGGTGCCACCCAAGCAGAGGATGCATGTGGGGCGTATGGCGCGAATCTCAGCCATAATGAGCGGGAGGCATGCTGCAATTTCTTCATCGGAGGGAGGGCGGTTGCTCATGCCCTGATTTTGTCCCATGGCTGGGCGGAACTTGCAGATGTTAGAAATATAGACCTCTTCTCTTGCCATGTTGGCGGCGGCGAGAATTTGGTTGAGCTTTTGGCCGGCTCTGCCGACAAAGGGCTCTTGCAGACGTTCTTCATCGTAGCCGGGGGCCTCTCCTACGAGCATGAGGCGGGCATGTGGGTTGCCGGTGGCAAATACCATGGTGTCTCGCAGGGTACCGAGGGCGCGCGCGGCTTTCCAATTTTGAGCGCGCATTTGCAGGTAGGCCAATTTTTCTTCCACACTGTCGGGGGCCGGAGCAGTGGTATGGGTTGCTTTGCCCGTGTTGGGCGGGGGTGTAGGCTGCGTGGCCGGTGTGGTAGCACCGTTGCGGGCGGCCAGCATCCAGTCTCTGAGAATGCTGCGAGCCTCGCTATCAAGCGCAAGTTGCTCTTGCCCATTCTCGGAGAGGTGGGTGAGCGTCTCAATGGTGAGGTCTCTGAGGGTGTTCATAGGCCGGTGTGCTGCATTAGTGTTTTAAGGGAGTATCTGCGGCAGGTGCGCCGGTGAGTTTGCGCACCATGGCCTCTACACCGATACAAACCTCGGCAAATTCGCGGTAATCCAGCTTGTCTGCCGTGTCGCTGGTTTCGTGGTAGTCATCGCAGCGCATGTAGGCCGTGTCTGTAATGGCAAAAGAGGGGATGCCCTCTTTCATGTAAGCCCAGTCGTCCGACCACGCAATGCCGCGTGTGAGGTACCCGAAGACTACGGAGCGCACGGGGAATCGCGAAACGGATGCGAACGTTTCTGCACAGCTGCGGGAGTATTCTTTACCGCTGAATGTGCTCATGAATGCTACATAGTCACAGCGATCCAGGATGCCGACGAGAGAGCCGGCCACCGCTGTGCGGCGTTTTTTATTGCTGCGGGGGGAGTATATGCCCATGCTCTCCGTGGTGAACATGCCCATGATGTTTTCTTTACCCAGTTCTTTCACTATGCGGCGGGCATGTTGGCGGGAGCCCATTTCGTCCGTCTGGAAAAAGGGCGCTTCTTCATTGGCATAGGCTACAAAGATGATGCCGTTGCGGGTGGGAACCTTGTGCAGCTGTTTTGCAAGGTAGAGCATGGCTGCTACACCCGATGCGTTGTCGTTAGCCCCGGGGGTGCCGGTTTTGCCTTCTATTACGGGACCGTGCACATTCCATTTCTTCATGCCTACGCGGGTGTCATAATGCGCGCCGATGATAAGCCAAGGGGCAGAGGGATCAGTACCCGGTTTGCGAGCCTCTATGTTGTAGGCTGTTTTACCGGCGGCAGATTTGTATTCTTCTTCTGCGGGGATGGTGTATGGTTGTTTTTCTACGGTGTAGCCATAGCTTTGCAGCTCTCTCTCAATGTAGTCAGCCGCGTGGTCGTATGCTTTTTGGTGGTAGTGGTTGCGCTCACCGATGGTTTCTGCCAGCATGAATACGTGTTCACGCAGTTCTTGCTCTGTCGGTTGTGTTTGCGGAATCCTGCCATCGCCCGTGGGTTGATATAATTGGGTGCAGGCGGGCAGCAGCAGTGCAAGAGTGGCTAGAAAACGGTATAATTTCATTGCCGATATTATAACGCAATGGCGTGCTGAGCTCAAGCGGGTAATGTGGCAGTTGTCGAAATATGGTACAATCTTGCCACCCTCGGGATAAATGAAACCGCCGCGCAGTGCTGCGCGGCGGTTCGGTGAGATTCTGTGCAGAAAATCTGCTGAGAATTACTTCTTGAGCTTCACTTGGAGGCGGGTACGAACCTCGCTGCCTACATTGGCGTAGATGGCGTTGATGCTGTCTACGTATTCGGCGGCAGCTTCTGCAATGTCGGCAGCCTCTTCATAGTTCTCGGCGCGGCGCTCGGCAGGAGAGGATTCGCGGTAGTGGTAGGCGTAGATTTCTTCTTCATCGAAGTCGTCTTCGTCTACATAATCCTCCTCATCATCGAACTCTTCTTCGTCATCTTCTTCTTCGATGACGGAGAGGGGAGCAGGAGCCTCTGTCTTCTTGGGAGCCGCAGCGGCCTCAGCCTCGGCACGGTCAGCCATGTCATCAGCCAAGCTGCGAAGCATGGTAGCGAGGGGGGCGAACTTGATGGTGCACACGCCGCCGGGGAACTCAAGAGAACCCGTGGCTGTTGCAGCAATCTCTGCATTGAGGTTAGAGGAAGAACCCACAACGAATGCGCTGTCGCTTACGGTGAGGTTGGGTACCAAATCCTCAGAGAACCAAGGCAGGGCAATGCTGTAGCTGGTGGAGTTGCCAACCATCTTGGGAACGATGGGGAGCATGTTTACGGTAGCGGCGCTGTAGCCGAGCTTTTCAGCCACTTTGCCGGCTACTCCCATGAGGGAGTCCCAACCGGCGCTGAGTTTAGCGCGGTCGCTCACGCCGGAGTAGAAAGCAATACGGGGGAATGCTGTGGTGTTGCCGGGTTTGCCGCCGAGCAGAACGGGCATGGTGGCACCATTGTCAATGACGAGACCCATGGTGTTATCCATGCCGGATACTACGGTGCCCAAAGCCTCTACAGCTTGCTTAGCCTCGGGTAAGAACGCCTTGACCATTGCCATTTTGGCAGCAGCCGGGCCTTGCTCTTGCTCCGGCGCAAGGGCAATGATACCGTCTGCAATTTCTACGCCGGCATCAATAAGGTTACCCAGCTGGGGCAGGGGATAATCAGAAATATAGGCAGACTCAGCATAGACAATCGTGTTGGGATCAGCAGCTTTATTGAGCAGGCTGAGCTTGCCGGGCTTGATGGTGTAGCCCATGTTGTCGGCATAAGAGTCTATCTCCATACCGTTATCATTCCAGCTGAAGAAGATGGAGGAAGGCTGTTTGGCGGTGTGGGTGGTAAGGCCGGTCCACGTGTTAATGAAAGTGCCCATGCCCTTGGCGGCGGCAGCAAAGGTGGCCTGCTTGGCATCGCCCTTGGCGGCCAATGCAGAGAACATGGCCTCTACGGTTTTGCCGATTTCTGTGATGTGAGAGCCGTTGGCGTTGTAATAAACGTTGACACTGTCGGTAGAGGCATAGAATGCCATGTTGAGCCCTTGGTCAAGCTTGGAGTCGGCCTTGGCCAGTTTATCGGTGCCGAGGATGGACTCTTGTGCGGTGGCTGCTGTGTTGATTTGGGCAGGGTCCTCGCACACTACGGCAATAATCTTGTCTCCTTCAAGTTTGAAGAGCACATAAAGGGAACGTTTAGCAACCTCTTGAGAGATGGCGGTATCATAGGCATCATCCCACGGGGAGGGCTGCTCCTCTGCTTCTACCTGAATCTTAAGACCGCTGTACCCGTTGATGTTGACAAACTCAAGCTCGCTCTCGTCAGCGGCCTCTTCTTCCATCTCGCCGATAACCATATCGTACCATTCTGCAATCATGGACTCGTAGCCGGGGTTGACAACAAGCACACCGTAGGCAGGGGCAATTTTGCCTTCTGCCAGAAGGCTCTTGAACTCCTGAATATTGGCAGCAATGGCTTTCTCTACCTCGCTCTTGAGGGTGTCTTTATACTCGGGAGCCGTCTCTGCAACGATTTGCTTGAGAGAGGGCATAAGCTCACCGGCAGAGTAGCAGTTGTAAAGGCGCATGATGGAGTTAAAGGTAGCAGCCATGCCTTTGCCACCGGCAAGGGCAATGCTGTTGATGGCCTTGAGCTCCTCAGGCATGTACTCCATCTCTTCGTCGCTGATAGCCTTCAGAGAATGCAGCTGCCAGATGAATGACTGTATATCTGTAATGGTGAAGCAGACATCGCAGTCGGCAGGCATAACAGCCAGTGCCGGCATCGCGGCGGCGCGCTGCTCGACAGTAGCGGTGGCTGTAGCGGGTGCTGCCAGGGTGGTGTAAACCTCAGCCGGCTGTTGGGCGCTTACAGGCCCGGCAACAGTGGCTGCCATTAACATAAGGGTGGTGCGTATGTTCATAGTGCTTTCAATATACCAAAATCTCCCACCATGTAAAGAGGAAAATTCGGTATTGCCCGTTGCTGTCAAAAAAATAACAGGCGCGGCCACTCGGGCTGCGCCTGTTGAAAACGGTGTGTGTAACTGAAAGGGCTGCTTATTTCTCGCAGTAGCCACGAACAGCTGCGGCGATGCGGGCGGATACGTCCTCGGGCTCGCCTTCCTCCACTACGTCAATCTGCACAACCTTACCCTGAGCGCGGTAGTGCTCTACAACGGGTACGGTGAGAGTCTCGTAGTCCTTACGACGCTTGGCGAATGCCTCGGGGTTGTCGTCGGTACGCACAATCATGGCACCGCCGCACTTGGGGCAGATTTCCTCGCCATTGCGGGTGGTTTCACCACAAGCAGGGCAAGCCTTGCGCTTCAGCATGCGGGCCTCGATGAGCTCAGCAGCCACGTTGAGGTAAACTACGATGTCAACACCCAAACCCATGGCAGAGAGGTTGGCGTCGAGCGTTTCTGCCTGAGCAACGGTGCGGGGATAGCCATCGAGCAGGCAACCGCAGTCCTTGTTCTCACCCAGCCACTTGGCAACAATGCCGTTTACAACTTCATCCGGTACGAACATGGCGGCATCCATGTACTTCTTGGCCTCCAGCCCCAGCTCTGAGCCGGCTGCAATTTCAGCACGCAGCAGGGCGCCGGTGCTCAACGGCTTCAGACCGTAAGTCTCGGAGAGGAAAGAAGACTGTGTGCCCTTGCCGGATGCAGGGGCGCCTACAAGTACGAATCGCTTGAGTGTTTTCATTTTCTTGTGTAAGCTTCATGTGGCTGCTTTCATCAACAGCTCACGCAATCATTATGCCTTTTTTGTGCAGAAAAGCAAGCTAAAAACGTTATGCTTGCTTCACTTTTGAATTTTACGCACTTGAATACGGCACATTTTAACGATTTGCGCAAAAGAGAACTCACTGGTAAGCATAGCCTCCAGTGCGGGGTCTATGCTCGGTAATTTTGTGACGTTGGCAAAGTTTTGCGGTGTCGTGATGCGGGTGAAAATAAGGTTGTGCATTTGCTCCAGCGGTACACTTTTGGTGCCGTAGCCATCCGGCGTGTTGGCAGACCAGTACCTCAGGTAAATACGGTCGTTTTTCTTTTCGGCCCCTAAGTATACCACGAGGTGCCCGCGTTCTTTGCAACCGATATCGGGGCTCCAGAAGATTTTGAGAAAATCCCCCGGGCGGGCGAGTGTAATATCTGTAAAATTGACCCCGGCGCCGACATCGGCCACCAGCTTGGCAAATCCGGGGCCGTTGGCATTGGCTCGTCCCCATATACCGTGTCCGTCTGCTTGATTTGCTGTGATATTGAAAGCTTGCCATGCAGAGCTCGGCAGTTTGTGTCCGCTGTGTTGCTCCCACTGTTGCAAGGCTTGCAACAGTACCAAGTAACAAGCGGCAGAGCAGAATGAGGGGCGCGCATTGAGCGGGTTGATGTGGAGCCTGTGTGCCGTGGGGTTCCAGCAGACTACGTTTCCGGCCAAGTGATTGACGGTGTCTTTGCTTGCGGAATAGCCGCCGCCGGCCGGCATTTTGTTTTTGATGACCCACAGTACATAGCGTCCGAAGGTGACTTGTTCTGTTTGTTGGGCGGCTTGGGCTTTTTTGAGTTTACCCGGGGTGGAAAAATCTCTGGTTTTGAGTTTGGGTGTTGAGCCGCGCCCGGTATCGGCATAGGCCACGGCAATCAACGCAAGCGGTAGCAGCAGAATGTGTAACAGGCGTGTCATGATATTGGGGTAGAGTGTTGTCGGTTGCGGTGCTCTACGCGGGCAAAGATGATACATAACTCATACAGTGCGTACATGGGCAGGGCCATGAGTAGCATGGTGCCGGGGTCGGGGGCAGGGGCAAGCACCAGTGCTATGGCAAAGCAGCCTATGAGGGCATAACCACGAGTTGTTTTCATGCTTTCGTAGTTCAGCAACCCCAATTTGATGAGAGGAATCACAATGACCGGTAATTCAAAAATAACCCCGAATACGAAGATGAGCTTAAGGGCAAATGTGAGATAGTAACCGATGCGCCACTCGTTGGCAATGCCCATGCCCAAGGAGTACTCGTAAAAGAAGCCGAGTACACGCGGTAATACCCCCCAATAGGCAAAGGCGCAGCCCCCTATGAATAGCAGAAATCCCCATGCTACACTTTTATAGAGAATGCGTTTTTCATGTTCCATCAGCCCCGGTATAATGAACCCCAGCAGCTGGTACATCAGCAGCGGAAACGCGATGATGAGGCCTGCAAAAAATGCCAGTTGAACAGAAAGCATGAATGCCTCGCCCGGTTGAAAAGCTCCCATCAGCGAGGGGGTAGCACTATCAGTGCCGGAGTTGAGCAGAGCCCCGCTTTCATAAAGAGCCAGAGCTTGGGTATGGAGTGCCGGTTCCGTAAGATGTTGTTGCAGCCAAGCGGCTTGTTGCTCTCGGGGCAGTAACTGCGCCCCCCTCAGATAGGGAATGATTAAGGCTAAGCTTTTTACTTGGGGGGGGAGCGTGTTCAGCAGGGAATTTGCTGTGGCCGGGGGGAGGCTCGGCAGGGTATCTGCCGTGTGTTTGGCCTGTACCCAATCTTGTACGGATACATCTGCGGGCAAGTGGGCGGCCTCGTGCTGCGTGCGGACGGATTCTGCGGGATAGCGCAGTAGTGCCATAATTTCATCCACGAACCCGAAACAGCACAACATGGCAAGGGTTGCGGTGATGAGCATGCGGATGACGGTGCGCCGCAGGGCTTCCAAATGCTCCAGCAAGCTCATGTAGCCCTCCGGGTTTTCGGGGCTGATTTGCATGTGTTCGCGCGCGCGGAATAATTGCTTGAGAAAAAACATGTTGCGCGCAGTATTATTGGTAAATATCTATACCCAGTTTCGCAAGGTCGGCCAGAGACACAGCACAGGGATCGGGAGAAACCCAGTGGCCGGGGGATATCTCTACCGGTGTGAGATCCATACCCAGTGTTGCCTCCAAATACGGGTGATTGATGCGCCGCCCGAATGCACTGCCCGGTGGTGGGTCTATGGGGGAGGGCACATCACCCGGCAGCACCGGCGTGTGGTCTCGCTGGGTTGGGTCGGGCTTGGGGATGGCTGCCAACAGTGCTTTAGAATAGGCGTGGTGCGGGTGGTGGTACATGGCATCGGCCCCGCCCATTTCTACGATTTTTCCCATGTACATCACAGCAACGCGGTCTGAAACATGTCGCACCACCGATAAATCATGAGATATGAAGAGGTAAGACAAACGCAACTCTTTTTGCAGGTCCAACAAAAGATTGAGCACTTGGGATTGCACGGATACATCCAACGCACTTACCGGTTCATCCAATATAAGCAACTGAGGCTTTTGTGCCAGTGCGCGCGCAATACCGATGCGCTGGCGTTGCCCACCGGAGAACTCGTGCGGGAACTTATCGGCTGCTGTTTTGGAAAGCCCCACCATGTCCAACAGTTCATCTACTCGTTTTTGGCGCTCGGCACGGTTGCCGATATGCTGAACTTGCAGCGGCTCGGCAATGATGTGGCGTACATCCATGCGTGGGTCAAGCGAACCGGCCGGGTCCTGGAACACCATCTGCACCTTGCGGCGAATGCGGCGCAACCCCCACTGTGCGCGGTGGGTAATATCTTTACCCATGAGTTTGATTTTGCCGGATGTTGGCTCTAACAGGCGCACAATACAGCGCCCTAACGTGCTTTTGCCACAGCCGCTTTCACCTACCAATCCCAGAGTTTCTCCGGGGGCGATGCTGAAAGATACGTTGTCTACGGCTTTTACAATGCCTGTTTTATGAGCAAAAATACCGCCACGCACGGGAAAGTGCATGCAGAGGTGTGATACTTCCAGTACGGTGCTCATGGTGAGGTACTATAACGACGCGGTTACTTTACCACGCCGTGCCATTCGCTGCAAGCCAAATCAGCTTTCGGGGGGCGCTTTTCCGAGGTGCTCCTATTCAATTCTCTTGACACGGTGGCATGAAAACGTTATAAGGATGCTGATGAACCGTTTTTTCGTACCCTTTCTTTCTGCGCCGCTAGTGGCTATGGTGTGCTCTGCGGCACAAGTGTCCCCAACTGTTGAAGCTCAGGTTGAACTGTTGCAGCAAATACCGTCCATGAGCACTGCGGATGCTGTGGCTGCTATTGTGGCCATGGAGCCATCGGCGGGGGCGAGCCCGGGGTATAGAGAGTCTCTGAAAGCGTTGAAAACAGTAGCTGTTTTGGCCGGTTGCCTTACAGAGGAGGATGCGACGAAGAAAGAGGCGTATTTGACCCGCTGCCGTGAGAGCTACCCCGGTCTTTGGATTATGCTGCACATGGCCTCACCGGAGTTTGCCTCCGACCCGGAGCAACAAAAACAGATGGCCTCGTATATGGAGCACCTGAGCCCTGAGCTGCTCAAACAAGACACCCGCCTGCTGGGGGCGAGATGTGGAATGATGGTATCGTGTGAGGGTAAACAAATATCCCCCGAAAAGCGTAAAGAAATCGTGCTGAAGACGCTGAGTGGTTACCCCATGGAGCCCGAGGCTCAAGCTATTTTGGCTATACATTACCTGTACCCCGAGTACAAAATGCAGGATGCCGAAGCTGCACAGGATTGTCTATTGACGGGGGCTCTGGCGCGTTGTACACATACGCAGTTGAACAATCCCTCGGACGCAACGGCTCACTCCCTGCTGGAATCGTTAGCCTATGCTGCCGCTCAGCAACAAGGGGTAGATACTCTTGCTCTGCAATTCGGCGCGCTTACTTTGGCTATTCAATTGGACGCAGAGAAACCGTGGCCTCGTTACCGCATGGGGCGGCTCTGGGCAGATTATGCGAGTCACCCGGTATTATCCGGGTTTAATCCCGAGGCTCAGTCTTTGCACCACTATGAAATCGCGGCTCGTACGCGGCATGCTCCTTCACTGTATGCTTTGGGAGAAATTCTCAGCGACTTGGAGTTAATGGAATATGCCGTGGCTATGGGGTATGATTCATCCAAGGATTATCGCCATGTATCACCGGGAACAACGGCAAATTATAACATTTGTTCGCAGGTGACAGCGTATCTTCCGACGGTTGAGGAACGCGCGTTCGCCGCAGAGGCAAACGACGTAGGCTTTCACTTGATTAATAGAATAGCCGACCTAGCTGAGCAACGTGAAGATGTTTGGGGGCAGATGATGTCCAATCTTCTTCAAGTACTGCAGATGAGGGACATGCCTTCCGTTGGAAACAGAGCCGATTGTTTGACCGCTACGGATGAAGAGCTTCTTGCGCTTGAGTTGGAAGGATTCCGCCGATTGGTTAAACTGCTTGAGTCTCAACCCTACGAGCTTTATAAGCTGTACCGTGATGGCTCAGACCCCACAGGCGTAGGTAAAGATGCCGCTTTGGCGGAGCAATACTTGCGCC
>JAFYUT010000013.1 GCA_017549485.1 Akkermansia sp. | reverse complement strand
TGGCGGCCTTGGCGATACCCTTCTCGCGGAGGTACTTAACGGCGGCATCCATGTCGCCGTCGCACTCCATGAGGGCCTTCTTGCAGGCCATCATGCCGGCATCGGTCTTGATGCGCAGCTCTTTGACCATCTGGGGTGTAATATCAGCCATTGTCGTAATGTAAATTGTTGATTAGGCAACCTTGTTGTTGTTGATAGCCTCCGTGAGAACGGAGAGAATCAGGCGGATGGAGCGAACGGCGTCGTCGTTGCCGGGGATGGGGAAATCCACGGTGTCGGGGTCAGCGTTCGTGTCGGTCAGTACGATTACGGGGATGCCCAAGATGTGGGCCTCGCGGATGGCGATATCCTCGTGGTCGGCACCGATGGCAACCATCACGTCCGGGGCGCCGCCCATGTTGCGGATACCCTGAAGGTTGCGCTGCAGCTTCTCGCGCTCACGAGCGAGGGCGGCGAGCTCCTTCTTGGACATGCTCTTGTACTCGGGCTGCTTGTCAAGGTTCTCGAGGTAGTCGAGACGGGCAATGCTCTTCTTGATGGTAGCCATGTTGGTAAGCATACCACCCAGCCAACGGAAGTTGACGTAGTATTGACCGGTGGCCTCAGCGGCCTCCTTAACAGCCTCCTGAGCCTGGCGCTTGCAGCCTACAAAGAGGATCTTCTTGTTCTTAGCGGCCTTCTCGCCGAGGAAAGCGCAGGCCTTGTCGAGGCACTTCTCAGTCTCCTCGAGGTTGATGATGTGGATGCCATTCTTCTGAGTGAGAATGTACTTCTTCATGTTCGGGTGCCACTTGCGGGTCTGGTGACCAAAGTGTACACCGGCCTCCACCATCTTTGTAATGAGTTCGTTAACCATTGTATGTGTTTGTGTTGTGTGAGCCTTATGTCAGGTCTCACGTGTTTGTGGAAGGTGCTGCGCTCTCGCCCCCAGCCTTCCGTTGTTGATATTGCAGCATCAGCAGGGGCAGGCAGAATACCCCATTCTCCCCTTATTGTCAATCAAATTCACGCGCTTTTTTTCGCTTTTTTTTGCCCTTATTTTCATTTAACGTCCGAAATGAAAATTAGCCGATTCCTTATTTTCATTTCAGGTGCAGGGGAATGCCGACACTCCCTCCGGATTTCTGCGATACGCCGGTGCGTGTAAATGGATGTTGGCTTACCCACGGCACCCTCAAATGGTCTATGTTTTAGCAAATTTTGCAGGGAAAGTTAAGAAAAACTGCATTAAGTCTGCAAAATTTGCTATTTTAGGCGGCGTTATCAGTCATTCAGCATGCTGTGGTATGCGGAATAGATGTAAAGTCTGTTACGCTCACCTGCCGTGTTTTGTTGAACAATGCCGTGTTGCTCCAAAATATCCAAAATTCTGTATGTAGTGGAAGGTGCCAGTCCCGCTTGTTCCGCTAAAATAAGGGGGCGTGTAATGATATGGCGCTGCATAATGCTGAGAATTTTCTCCGCATTTTTACGCACGCGCCTCAATGTGGCGATAAGGGCTCTGTCTTGAAGAATACGTTTCTGAAGTTCGGACAACATTCTGACGGCATCTTCAGCGGTATCAATGACAGCCTCCAAGAAAAACTCAATCCAGGCTTCCCAATTTCCGTCTTGACGAATACCGTTCAATAATCTGTAATATTCCTGTCTGTGGCGCTTAAAGTACAGGCTCAGGTACAATAGCGGTTTGCTGAGCAGCCCACTGCTGCAGAGCATCATTTGAATCAGCAGTCGCCCTACGCGGCCGTTACCGTCAAGAAAGGGGTGGATACTTTCAAACTGCACATGTACAAGGGCTGCTTTGATTAGGGGGGGGATGTTGTCATCCCGGTTGATGAACAATTCTAACGCCCCCATGCAAGCCATGAGTTCATGCGGTGGCGGTGGTACATAGACCGCGTTGCCGGGGCGGGTGCCGCCAATCCAATTTTGGCTTTGTCGGAATTCTCCGGGCATTTTGGTAGAGCTGCGTCCCTTGCGCAGTAATTCTGCATGCAGCTCTTTTATCAGTCTCAGTGTAATGGGGTACCCCTCTGCTATGCGGGACATACCCAATTGCATGGCAGAAACATAGTGGCTTACCTCTTCCACGTCATCCGTATTGTTTTGGTCATACCCCCCTTGTTCATACAACAGCAAGTCTCTGAGTGAGGATTGCGTACCCTCAATCATAGATGAATATACAGCTTCTTTTCTGATGTAGGCGTAGATGAATGGCGCTACATCCGGTAAATGTTCGCCCAATCCATCCAGCGTGCCTAAGGCCTGCACAGCTTCCATTAGCCGTTTGTTACCGGATGCACTGAGCTCCGGCAAGGGCTGCGGCGGCAATGGTGCCGGTATGTAGGCATGCACCTTCTCCCCGATTGTGCTCACAACTACATATTGACCTGTATTTTCTCGTTTCACGTTGCCAGATTAAATGAAAATAAGAGAAATGTCAATTTTTATTTTGAGGCCTAAATGAAAATAAGGGTAATATTATTTTCGTCTCACGCGCCAAATGAAAATTAGCAGGCGGCCTATTTTCATTTCAGGCGGTGCAATGTGTGCAACCGGTTTTCAAGTATGCGCTGATAAGGAGCACAGATGCAAAGCTTGTTATACTCAGCCACCGAGTTTTGTTGCACAATGGCGTATGATATATGGGCAGAGTATTGACAGCGAGGGCTGTTTATGTTATAACGCGGCGCGTATGAAAAAACTTATTCCCGTATTGATTTTGGCTATGGGCTTATCCTCTTGCGCCGTTAAGACGGTAAGCCGTACCGAGCTGTTCACGCCCACAACAACCACGCTTGTGAACTCTGATGAACTGACCAAGATGAAATACTACGGTTGTGATGGTGAGTATGACTATTTCTCCCGTGGTTTCAGTCGTTTGCGTGTAGCCAAGAGCGAGAAGGCCATCCCCGATGTATGCCGTTTCACTTTCAATCACTGGCAAGGTGGTAAGCTTTATACCGACTGCATTAAAGAGGCCGGTACCAACCAGATTCAAGGCTTGCAGAGCCTGATTAATGCGTTCCGCAACGCACAGTAAGCAAAAAGTTGCCGTGTAGGCAACTTGCATTGCAGAGAAATCCCGATTTGCTGAGGTGAGTCGGGATTTTATTTTTCTTCTTTATCGCTCTTAACGAGGCGGTGGCAACAAACGATAAAGAGCCCCCAAGCGATACCGCAAGAGAGAACCATGGTGATAATGCCGGCAAGAGTCATGATATATTAGTCGGGTTTATTTGATTTATGAAAACTGGGGGAGGTGCGGATGACGAAAGCCATGAAGAGGGCTACCATCAAAATCCACGCCAAGGGGAAGATAGCCCCGGGTTTCATGTTGATGAGGTTGGTTATGTGTTGATTATGCTCAACGAAGAGGGTTTTGTATGCCCAAGAGATGAAGATGGTGAGCATGAGGGCAGGGGTAATCCACGTGATGAGGAAGGCGATGGGGCGGGGCAGTTGCAAGCTTGAGCCGTGACGCAGCTCTGCCAAGCCTTTGTTGGCACCCCATACCACACAGAAGAGGTACAGGTACAAGCCGGTGGTGAGGTAGAGGCTGAGGTTGCCGAACCAGAAGTCCATGGTATCAAGAGCCAGCAAGTCTTGGGTAAACCAAGCCACCAGCAGGGTACCGCAGGTAAGCAGTAGCCCCAGCAAACTAATGCTTTGCACACGCTTCAGCCCCCAAAACTCCTCCAAAAAGGCAACACCGGGTTGCAACATGGAGATAGCGCTGGTAATGGCGGCAATGAAAAGAAGGAAGAAGAAGAGCGTGCCGAAGAACTGGCCGCCCGGCATGCTGTGGAATACGTGGGGCAGGGTGTTGAAGCCCAAGCCGAAAATGCTGGTGGTGGCCGCCGCCGCCACACCGAGGAAACCCACCGCCGCCGGTATAATCATCATGCCGGCAAGGCCAATCTCCGTAGCGGCGTTGGCCATGTTGGCGGTGAGGGAGCCCAGCGCCACATCTTTGTGGCGGCGTATGTAACTGGCATAGGTGCAAACAGTACCGAATCCAACGGAAAGAGAAAAGAATACCTGCCCCGCCGCGGCAAGCCACAGCTCGGGGTTAAGCAAACCTTGCCACAGGGTGATGTGTTTTTCTTTCACTTGCACGCCGGGGTTTTGTTGGCGTGTAGCGGCTATCAGCTCTTCTTTTTGCTCAGCAGAGGCATTTGCGGGCACCATATCAAGTGTTTTGCCGGTGGCGGCATCTACCAGCATTACTTTATCGGGGTTCCACATATAGCCCAAGCCCTCGTTGATATTGCGGTTGGGGTAGGCGGCATCCGGGGTGCCCATGGTGAGCACGCGTACCAGAATAATGATACAGGTGACGAGCAGCACGGGCATGCTCCATTTGCAGAACCATTCTATACCCTTGCTGATACCGCGGAAAATAAGGTAGAAGTTGAGCACCAACACAATGCCGAAGAATACCAGCGTGCTTGATTGCCCGCTGAATACCTGCCCATTGGCGCCCATGCCCACATAATCTGCAAAAAACTGCCCGTATTGAGCTGCGTTGTCAAAGTTCAAATCCCCCACGGCGGTGTGCCAGGCGTAGCCCAGGGTCCAAGCCTCCAGGTAAATGTAGTACATGCACAGGGCCAGCGGAGCCAACACGCCGGCAATGCCCAAGTATTTCCATGCACGGGAGCCGGAGAGGCGGTAGAAGATAGCAGCGGTGCTGTGCCCGCCCAATGAGCCGCCGCGGCGGCCGATGCTCCACTCTACCCAGCTGATGGGGATACCCAGCAGCAAAAAGGCAATGAAGTAGGCTATCATGAAGGCACCGCCGCCAAATTGGGCTGCCAGCCCGGGGAAGCGTAAAAAGTTACCGAACCCGACGGCACTGCCGGCAACGGCCAGCATCACGCCGAGGTTACTGTTCCAGCTTTCGGATTTGGGTGTATCAGACACGGGGTAAGGGGGTTAAGAGAAGGGTTCTCGGTCGTATTTTGTTTCCAGATTTTCGCCGTGTTTGAAGCGGCGGGAGGTGCGCGCCACAAAACAGAAGAAGAGCGTTACCAGCACTACCCATACCAAGGGGAAAATGGCACCGGGTTTGCCTTGTAAGATGTTGGTGATATGGCGGCTTTGCTCTACGAATAAGTTTTGGTACAGCCAAGATGCAAAGATGATGAGCATGATGCTGGGGGTTACCCAGTTGATGAGGAAGGCGATGCGCCTGCCAATGCAAATGGCGGCTCCGCTGCGCAGTTCTGCTAAACCGCTGGCGGTTCCCCACACGTTGCGGAACATGATGAGGTAGAGCGCGGAGCTGAAGTATAGGCACATGGTACCCATCCAGAAATCCAAGGTATCTAAGGCCAATAAGCCGTTACCCGTAAACCAAATGACGATGAGAGCCCCCACTACCAGCATGAGCGCCACCAGGCAAACACTCTGTACGCGCCGCAGGCTCCAAAACTCTTCT
>JAFYUT010000012.1 GCA_017549485.1 Akkermansia sp. | reverse complement strand
TTTATGCCCACATTTCTCGTCTACCTTTAACAGGGCGTAGCTCAGCCTGGTAGAGCGCCAGCTTTGGGAGCTGGATGTCGCAGGTTCGAATCCTGTCGCCCTGACTGAAATGTTATCCGGTACGTCCGATTAAGGTTATACACCCTTGATTGGACGTTTTTTAATTATACTTAAACCCTTTCTTTTGTTCCTGTTCGTATAAGCGCAGCTTACTTAATTTAGCGGCTATCATTTTGACGATACGAATATCATATTCTCCGCCGCATTCGGGTTCACCATCAAACAAACCTTGAATTTCTTCACAATCCGGCAATACGGGGAAAGCCCCTTTATCCAACAACAACGCTACCAGCTCCACATCATTGCAAAGTACGGCAACACGCAAGGGGGTAACCGAAGCCCCATCCAATTCAACATAATCATTTACTTCCGCCGGGTATTGATTGATGGTGTCGAGTAATTTACGCCGCGCCACATCGTACGGCTCTCTGTTAGCGATTCGTTCATAATAATCAGTCATGGCGGTTAAAACATGGCCGCAATAATCACCATTAACAAAATCGGGGTCATTGCCATTGTGGTGTGTTTCACCATCCGCAAATACTGCGTTTGACATCAAAGCGCATGAACACAACAGTGAGTATAAGGTAATTTTTTTCATCAGACTGATTTAGTGCGTGTACTTGTTATGGGGCATTATATCTATTTCTCCCGCCCTATTCAAGCAAGGAATGCATTTTTCCGTTTTTTAGAAAACAAGACTACTTTTAACAATTGAAATCGATAATTTGAATATTCAAGAGATTGTAGAGGCTTGCTATTTCGGGGTAAACATGGTAGGCTGAGTGGAAATGAATGAGGCGATGTTACAGGTAAAGGGATTGAGCGTGGAGTTTCGCAGCCGCGCGGGGGTGAGTTATGCTGTGACAGATGTCAGTTTTCATCTGAACGCGGGGGAAACGTTGGGGATAGTGGGAGAGAGTGGCTCCGGCAAATCCGTGACCTGCTCAGCCTTGATGGGATTGTTACCGAGCCCGCCCGCCCATATACCGGAGACTGCACAAGCTTTATTTAACGGAGTTGATTTACTGAAATTGCAAGAGAAAGAACTGGCGCAGTTGCGAGGCAACCGCATCTCCATGATATTTCAGGATCCTATGACCAGCCTGAACCCATGCATGACCATAGGCGACCAAGTGGCAGAGCCGCTGGTGATTCACCGTGGCATGAAATGGAAAGAAGCCCGTGCCTTGGCCGTGGAGGAATTGGCACGAGTGGGCATACCCGAGCCGGAAAAGCGAGCCAAAGCCTACCCGCATGAGTTTTCCGGCGGCATGCGCCAGCGTGTGATGATTGCCATGGCCCTTATTACGCGCCCGCAATTACTGATAGCAGATGAACCCACCACTGCGCTGGATGTCACCGTACAAAAACAGGTGTTGGATTTGCTGCAAGCCCGCCAGCAAGAGCTGGGTACCGCCATTATTCTCATTACGCATGATTTGGGAGTGGTGCGCCGCTATGCCCACCGTATACAAGTGATGTACGCCGGCAGCGTCATAGAAAGCGCACCGGCAGAAGAACTTTTGCAACACCCGCGCCACGCATACACACGCGCGCTGATGGCATCTCGCCCCGCTGCCCATGCCAAGGGGGCGCGCCTGCAAACCATCCCGGGACTCCCCCCTTCCCTCAAATCGCCGGTAAGTGGCTGCACGTTCAAGCCCCGCAATACCATCGGCAAACCGGAGCTGTGCCTCACAGACCGCATCCCCGAGCTGCTAGAAGTAGCGCCTGAGCATTTTGTACGCAACTGTCCCGGTTGTCTATCCTGATACACACCATGAACCACCTTGCCACCCTAGCCATCCTTTGCACGGTGCCCGTCTGTGCAGAGACCGCCACACAACCGCCCCCTGCGCCCACTGTACCGGCAGATGCCGGGGCGGTGTGTATACAACTGATGGAGCGTCAGCACCGTCTGATACGCAGCATTGCCGGCACAGCGGATGCCGATGCCGCGACGGCCGAGCTACAAGTACTGGGCGAAATCATGATGGGGCTGCTCAGCACCCCCGATGCCTTGCAACTGACCGACGCACAACAGCAACACCTCCATAGCCTAATGGCCGACATCTTGTCTTGCAGCAAAGAGTTGAGCGCCAAACATTTTTACGACTCACGGCTCATGATGACAGCATACGGCTCCATGATGCCGGGGACACTTGAGCCACCGACTGAGGCAGAAAAAGCAGCCTGCACCGAGCGCATACGCCGAGAGTTCGAGTCGGTATCGCATTTACTACCCACCATTATAGACCGACAAAGCGCGGATGATGCCGCCATAGCCTTGCTGAGCCTTAACAAATTGGTAAACCTTGCATGGGAGGCAGAGCTGGTATCGGATGAGTTGATAACCGAGCTGATGAAGCCCAAAGACGCCACGGCAGAGGACCGCGCAGAAATCAACCGACTGAAAGCTGCTGATTTTTATGGCTCTCATCTTTTGCTGATGAGTTTAGGCCTGTGATTTTCCTATAACCAGAATTGATACCCCCCATGAAAAGAATGATACGCCTGTCAGTCATCCTGTGCCTGTTGTTGGTAGGGATTTTCCACTTTTGTTATTACCCCTGCAAAATCGGCAGCCCGCAAGGTGCCGAAATCTGCTATACAGACGTCAAGCTTCGTCAGCGCAAAGCCATAACCTTGAATGCCGAACAAACGGAGCAATTAGCCGCTGTTTTAAAGGATGCCACCCCCACCATATTCGTTCACGAATCCCCCGGCATGGGGAGTGAAGATATCCTAATCACCCTACATTACGCGGATGGCACCAGTAAAACCGTATCGCTTTGGCATGCACGCAGCATTCTGTATGAGGGAGATGCAGAGAAGATGACCATGGAAGCCATGCTGGGAGGGGGAATCCTACATTTCGGCGGGGATATGGATGCCGATAAAATACAGGATATACTGCGCCGCGCAGGTGTCAATGCGGAGGGGCTTTAAACCGCGCAACAAATACGGATTGCAATTTCAAAAAAAGCGTGTATAATACCCGCGCATGCTGACCATCAAGAAACTGACAAAAGCACACGCGGGGCGCACCTTGTTTTACGAGACAGAGCTGATTGTAAACTGGGGTGAGCGCATAGCACTGGTAGGGCCTAACGGGGCGGGCAAATCCACCCTGTTCCGCATGATTTTGGGCGAAGACACGCCCGATGAAGGTCAGATTATCATGGATGAATACGGCGTAGTGGGCTACCTGCCGCAGGAGGCGGGCGACCCCAGCGACCGCACCGTGCTGGAAATAGCCATGAGCATTACCCCTGAGATGGGGCATGCCATACGCACCATCAAGCTGTGCGATGCCAAGGGCGACAACACCAGCGATGACTACGCCCACGCCATGGATACCTTTATTGCCAACAACGGCTACCAACTGGAGCCCAAGGCTAAGCGTATTCTCAAAGGATTGGCCTTTAAGGATGAAGATTTTAACCGACCGGCACGCGAGATGAGCGGCGGCTGGGTCATGAGAGCTCACTTGGCGCAGTTGTTGGTGGCCGAGCCGGATTTGCTGATGCTGGACGAGCCGACCAACCACTTGGACCTCATGAGCTTGCTGTGGCTGCGCCGCTACCTCATGAACTACCCGGGCGCCATTTTCATGATTTCTCACGACCGCGATTTCATGGATGAGCTGGTAGAAACCGTATACGATATTGAGAACCAAGAGCTGGTGCGCTATACGGGCAATTACTCCAAATTTTTGGAGCTCAAAGAGCAGCGCTATGAAATCCTGCTGGCGGCATGGCGCAACCAACAGCGCGAAATCGCCCACATGGAGTACTTTATTGAGCGCTTCCGCTCCGTAGCCTCCAAGGCTGCGCAGGTGCAAAGCCGCATTAAGCAGCTGGAAAAAATACGCCGCATTGAGAAACCCAAACAAGCCCGCAGGGTGTTCAAGTTCATCTTCCCGCAGCCGCCGCGTGCCATGCAGCGCGTGATGGAGCTGGAGAAAGTGGGGCAAAGCTATGGCGAGAAGCACATCTACAAAAATTTGGATTTGCTCATTGAACGAGGCGACCGCATCGTACTGGTGGGCCCCAACGGCGCAGGTAAGTCTACCCTGCTCAAGATTCTTGCCGGCGTGATACCGATTGACGAAGGCAAGCGTACCCTCGGCACCACCACACGTATCGGCTACTTCTCCCAGATGCGCTCAGAAAACCTCACCCCCAACTTTACCGTGTTGGAGGAAATCATGAACGCCGACCCCGAGCTGCGAGAAGAAGAGGCCCGTGCCGTTCTCGGCTCTTTCATGTTCCGCAAGCTCGACTGCGAAAAACGAGTGGAAGTACTCAGCGGCGGTGAAAAATCACGCCTCAGCTTGGTGAAGTTCTTGGTGAACCCGCCTAACCTGTTGCTCATGGACGAGCCCACCACCCACCTTGACATCATGAGTGTAGAGGCCCTCTCTCAGGCGCTCAAGCGCTACGAGGGTACACTGGTGTTCATCTCGCACGATGTGCATTTCATCCGCGCATTGGCTGAGAAAACTCTGCACATTGCCCACGGCACCGTCACCCCCTACGCCGGTGGCTATGATTACTATCTGGAGAAATCCGGCTTGCTCGACAACCCGGATGCCATGAATATGTAATACCGCCCCACCATCATCATTTATCCGCCACCCGCAGGTGTAACGCCTGCGGGTGTTTTATTGATGCAGAAAGGCCATAGTGGTGAGAGGAACGATATTTTATGAAATGCACTCGCAATTCCAGCTTGAATTATGGGAAAAATGTGGTAGACTGGTATAGTACATTCGATGCATTAGTTATGAACAAAAAAATAACCCCTTACATATACGGCGTTACGGCAGCCGCAGTAACCATTGCCACGGCAGGAGCCCTCTCTGCCGTTATTCTGCCGGCCGGTCATGAGGATAGTATTCCCGTACCGGTGGACCGAGAAGCAGCCAAGGCCATGACCAATGTAGTGATGGAGCAGAAATGCGCCGCCTGCCACGGTGAGAATGCAGATTACAATGGGTTCATCAACTTCTTGGCGTTCGGCAAACTGCGCCGAGACGTGGAAGGCGCGCAACGTGCCTTTACCATGAAGCAAGATGACAGCGTGCGTGCCGAGTTGGTAAACATGGCCAAGATGGACTACGTGCTGCGTACCCGCCGCATGCCCCCGGCAGCCTACACCATGATGCACCCGGCCTCTAAGCTCACTATGAATGATGTCAAAATCATGCGTCATTACTACGATGAAGAGCTTATAGAAAAAGAAGCTTTCGCCCCCATTGTACCGACCGAAAAAGTCACCGATGAGACCGAGCAGGCACGTATTCTGCTGGGGCACATGCTTTACTACAGCCCTGCACTTTCTACAACCAATCAGGTATCATGTGCCAGCTGCCATAACCTCACCAAAGGCGGCACCGATAACTTGCCGAAATCCGAGGGTGTACCCGGGGCCGATGGTAAGCCGCAGCTGGGCGGCGTAAATGCTCCCACCGTTTTCAATGCAGAAACGCACATCCGCCAGTTCTGGGATGGCCGAGCCAAAGACTTGCAAGAGCAGGCCGGTGGCCCGCCCCTCAACCCGGTTGAAATGGGATACAGCAAGCCGGAGGATTGGAATGCCATTGCTGATAAATTGGCAGCCGATGAGCGATTCAAACTCCTGTTTGACAAGGTGTATGGAGATAAAGGCATTACAGCAGAAACCATTACCAATGCCATTGCTGCCTTTGAGCGCACTCTGGTAACGCCCTACTCTGCATTTGACCTCTACCGCGTGGGGGATGAAACGGCCCTTACCGATGCCCAGAAGGACGGCATGGCCGCATTCAAGCAATACGGATGTTACACATGCCACACCGGCGCTACTTTGGGTGGCCAAAGCTTTGAATACATCAATACCGACTCCCCGCTGCGAGCCCATGCCGAGGGGTATAAGGAAGGGGCTTTCGGCTTGAAAGATTACACCAAAAAAGCCGAGCATGAAGACATGTTCCGCGTGCCCACCCTGCGCAACGTAGCACTTACGGCACCTTACTTCCACACCGGCACGGTTACGGAGCTGAAAGAGGCTGTACGCATTATGTTTGAAACACAAACGGCGCTTACTCCCTCTGAAGCCACCATTGAAAATGTCACGGAGTTCCTCAAAGCCCAGACCGGCCGCTACAATGGCAAGCCCCTCAATGAGCTGACGGCAGAAGATGTAGCCCCCCGCTACATTAAGGCTACCAACATGGTAGTGGCTGCCAAGAAAAAGGCTGAGGCCGAAGCCCGTGCCAAAGCTGAGGCTGAAGCAGCGAGACTTAAAGCAGAGGAAGACGCGCGCATCCAAGCGGAAATGGAGGCTCGCGCAAAAGCTGAGGCAGAGGCTCGCGCAAAAGCCGAAGCAGAAGCCCGCGCCAAAGCTGAGGCAGAGGCTGCCCGCCTGAAAGCCGAAGAGGAAGCCCGTGCCAAGGCTGAAGCAGAGGCTCGTGCCAAAGCAGAAGCAGAGGCTGCTCGTCTCAAAGCAGAGGAGGAGGCCCGAATTAAAGCCGAAATGGAGGCCCGTGCCAAGGAGCTTGAAGCCAGAGAAAAAGAAATGGCTTTAAAGAAGGCCATGATGGAAGAAGAGATTGCCCGCTTGAAAGCAGAGGAAGAGGCTCGTGCTCAAGCCGCAGCAACACAACAATCTGTTATCACACGTACTCCGGTCACAACATCGCTCGGGGAGCGTGTCGTCATCCCGGCCGAGCAAGAGGCACCGGCAGAACAAACACCTGTCGAAAGTCCCATCGAGCACATCGATTCAACACCGGCCAACTAATGCGATTTTCCGTATTAGCCAGCAGCAGCAAGGGTAATGCCACCGTTATATGCGGTGGCAACACCCGGCTGCTGGTAGACACCGGCATCAGCGCCTTGCGTATTCGCAAAAGTCTGCAAGAGTGTGAGCTGCACATCAAGCAGATAGATGCCCTGCTCTTCACCCATGAGCACACGGACCATGTGTGCGGGCTGGGGCAGCTGGACAAAAAAGAACAGCTCAACATCTATTGCACGCGCTACATGGGGCAAGAGCTGCGTTGCATTGCAGAAAACGCCGTGTACACCTACATTGAACCCGGCAGCCCCGTGCAAATAGGGGACATACGCGTGACCCCCTTTACCGTAAACCATGATGCTGCGGACCCCGTGGGCTACCTCTTTGAATGCAACGGCAAAAAACTGGGGTATGTTACCGATACGGGCAAAATCACGCGCGGCATGCAAGAGATGCTGCAAGGGGTAGATGCCCTGTACCTGGAGTCTAACTATGACCCCGAAATGCTGCGCAACTCCGGCCGCCCGTTTTACCTGATAGAGCGCATAGCAAGCCATTTCGGCCACTTGTCCAACGAGCAAGCCTGCGATTTTGTGCGCAGTATTGCCCACAAAGGGTTGCAGCACTTGGTACTGGCCCACTTGAGCCAAGATTGCAACACCCCGCAAAAAGCTTTCAACTGCATGCAGAACACCCTGTGTGAGCTGCAACTACCAACCAACCTCTACTGCGCACCCGCAGCAACAAGGCTGCCGTGGGTTCATATTGCGTAGTTTCTTTATTCACTCAAACCTTCGGATTCATTTAATATGAAAAAATCAACATTAATGATGATAGCAGCCATGTCTGCCACAACACTATTTGGGCAAGATGCCAAGCAGATTGCCGATAATCTGACCGTGCCGACCGAAATAGCGGGTGGCAGCAAGTTGGTACTCCCCAAAGCAGAGGGTGCCAAAGTAGAATTACTGGGTGCTGACTATGAGCAAATCATCGGTACCGATGGCAGCATTCGCCGCGTTATCAGTGACACCCCCGTCAACGTTAACTTCAAGGTAACGAAAGACGGCAAAGAGGCTTTCAGTAAGGATTACGAAATCATTGTCAAGAGCACCGGTAAGGCCGACGGCAATCCCAAGCCGCAGGTCGTTCCCTCCATCTTGCAGTGGGAAGGCGGCAACGGCGAGTACAAGCTCGGTAATACCGTAGGTGTCTACTTCGGCGGTATGGACACGGAGCGTCAAGCCATCATTCTTGAAGATTTGCGAGATGTGCTCGGCAAAGAGCTTCATATTGTAGACCAAGAGAAAGCCGACATTAAGTTTATTGCCGTTCCCAAGGCGAAAAAGAAGAACTACGACAACCAGGCAGAAGCCTACAGACTGCACACGGATGAATCCGGCATTACCGTATCTGCCGTCTCCGGCAAAGGCTTGTTCTGGGGCTCCCGCACCGTATTGCAGATTCTCAAGCAAACGGGTGGCAGCATGCCCTACGGCAAAGCGTATGATGTACCCCGCTATGAGGTACGCGGCGTATTGTTTGATATTGCCCGCACGCCCTACACCCTCAAAGACCTGAGGGACGTTATCAATGCCATGGCTTGGTACAAGATGAATGACTTGCACCTGGTCATCAACAACAACTACATCTTCTTGGAGGAGTATGTTAAGGACGGCCATGACCCGCTTAAAGAGGCCTACACCGCCTTCCGTTTGGAAAGCGACATGGTGGGCGAAAACGGTCAGAAGCTCACGGCAGATGACGTGTACTTTACCAAGAAAGAGTTCCGCGAGCTGATTGACTACGCCAAAACTCGCGGCGTCAACATCGTGCCGGAGTTTGATACCCCCGGCCACGCTCTTTCCTTCACCAAGGTGCGCCCGGACCTCATTTACCAAGGCCCGATGAACCACCCCGGTCGCCGCTCCGACCACATTGATGCCGGCAACCCCGAGACCCTCAAGTTTGTAGGTAAGGTACTGGATGAATACCTGCTGCCTGACAAGAACTTTGCCGACAAGCCCGTGCTGGATGGCTGCGTCATCCACGTGGGAGCAGACGAGTTCTACGGCGAGGCTGAGGTATACCGCAAATTTGCAGATGGCTTGCTTAAGCATGTGAAGAGCCGTGGGTTCACCCCGCGCATTTGGGGCAGCCTTACCCATAAGCCCGGCAAAACCAAGGTTGAGTCAGAGGGCGTGCAAATGAACCTGTGGAGCGCCCAGTGGCAAGACCCCATTGAAGCCATGAACGATGGCTACAAGCTCATCAACACCAATGATGGCCACCTCTACATCGTTCCCTTTGCCAATTACTACCGCATGGACAAAAACCACAAGTGGGTGTACAACAACTGGCGCCCCAACTATGTGGGTAATGCCCATATTCCCGCCGGCCACCCCAACCTCATCGGTGCTACCTTTGCCATTTGGAACGACATGACGGACCTCAAGCACTCCGGCTACGGCATGTATGATGTTTGGGATATTTTCCGCAGCTCTGCAAATGTTCTCAGCCAGCGTATGTGGGGTACGACCCACAACCCGAACAACTTTGATCAGCACCGTCAGCTGGTCGGCAAGATTGGCGAGGCCCCCAATATCAACCCGCTTTACCTGCGCACGGGCGATGCTCCCGTGGTGGTAACACCCACCGCCCTGCCCATGCAGCTCAATGAAAAAGCAGCCGGCCCGGATTACCACCTCACGGCTGAGGTTGAGCTCACCGAAGCCCCCGAGGGTACGGAGCAAGTTCTGCTCAGCGGCCCGGAGGGCAAGCTCTATGCCTGCATGGCCGACGGCACCGTAGGCTTTGTGCGTAATGATGCCATGACCTTCTCCTTCGGCGGCAAGCTGCCCGTCGGTAAGAAGGTGAAGCTGGAGCTCATCGGTAAACCGCAGAGCACGCAGCTGCTGGTGGATGGTCAGGAAATCGGCACACTCACCCTCATGAGCTATAAGGACCGCGATGCCGGTTGGCAAAACCGCACCAAGGGTCTGCGCTCCACCTTTATTCTGCCGCTGCAAACGCTCGGCGAATCTTTCAAGGGTAAGGTGCACAGCCTCAAGGTAGAATTCTCAGCCCCCTCTGCCACAAAGTAATGGACGCTCAGCAAGAATACGAGCTGGGGGCGGCAGCATTCAAAGCCGGTGATGCCGCGGCCGGTGCAGAGCACCTGCGCAACGCAGCCTTTGCCGGCCATGCGGAGGCTCAAAACCAGCTGGCCCGCGTTTACTTTGCTCAGGTCAAATCACGCACAGACTTGGCAGATTTGGAAGCCGCTGCACAATCCGGCGACCATGTAGCGCTCTTTGTGCTGGCCATGTGTTTCTTGGACGGAAAACTGCTCGACAAAGATACTGACAAAGCATTGCTTGCCCTGCAACACGCAGCATCCCGCGGCAATGTCATGGCGCAGGCTATGCTCAACGGTAACGCCCAAGGCTGATATACCTCCGTGCAACTTCATTTCAATCCTCCGCCCGTGTTCATGCGAGCGGAGGATTCTTGTACCCGCCCACTGCCCATAACGTAAAAAAAATAAAATTTGCGTAAACGGATAAGCTATGCTACAATGCGCCTGCACACATGAGAGAGGAATTGCCCAAGAATGTGGATGTTGTGGTACAACAACAGGCCGGCAAACTGCTGCGGGATCAAAAAAATGCCCGCCGTGGTGGCGTGAGCAGTGGCTGGGTCATTACGTGGTATTTACTCGCCTTGGTGTCCGTTTGTCTATGGCTGCTCAAATTATTGGGTTACGTCAGCCTTTAATCCCTAGGCCGCATGAGTTTACCTTGGTTTGAAAACAAGTTCCCGCTGTATCTGGCACCCATGGCTGGGGTGACAGACCCTATATTCCGCACCCTTTGTAAAGAGGCCGGAGCCGATGTCATGGTGACGGAGTTTGTATCTGCCGAGGGGGTGCTGCAAGCATGGCACCGCAACCGTCGCTATGTGGAGTTTGAGCAAGAACACCGCCCGCTGGGAGTGCAAATCTTCGGCTCCGACCCGGCACATGCGGCTGCGGCAGCACGCATTATCGTGGATGCCATGCACCCGGATTTTTTGGATATCAACGCCGGTTGCCCTGTACCCAAAGTAGTGGGTAAAAATGGTGGCTCCTCCCTGCTCAAAGATCTCCCGTTGCTGCAAAGTATCGCCGCAGCCGTTGTGCAAGAGTTGGGGAATGACTGCCCCGTTACCACAAAAATCCGCATCGGGTGGGATGCCGAACACATCTGCGCGTTAGAGGCCTGCCAACGACTGCAAGATGCCGGGGTGCAAAGCATCGCCATTCACGGCCGCACGCGCTCTCAACAATACGGGGGACAAGCCAATTGGCAAATTATTGATGAATGTGCCCAAGCCGTACAAATCCCCGTGGTAGGTAATGGTGATATCTGCACGCCGCAAGATGTCAAGAAAGCACGCGAAACCACTGCGGTTTCGGGGGTGATGATTGGGCGCGCCGTCATGAATGCCCCTTGGCTGTTTGCGCGTGCCCGCCACTACTTGAACACGGGCGAAATCATGGATGAGCCCACCCCTCAAGAACGCATCAACTTTATGCTGCGCCACACCCGTATGGCGCTGGAAAGCGGCCACTACGGGGATGAAATCTTTACCATGCGAGCCATGCGCGCCCGCCTGCTGGCCTATGCCAAGGGCATACCCGGCACTAAGCCCCTGCGCCCTCAGCTTTCTCGTGTAGCATCACTTGCTGAGTTGGAGGGAATTTTAAAATCGATTGCCTATTAATTTACAACAAAAAGTAATTATTTTCCCAACATGAAATTGCTTTCAGAGTTACGAAAAGAATTAACCGATATTGTAAAAAACGATTCTTTTCTTAAAGATCATATCAATGAAACAGAAGCAATCGTCTCACATTTCCTGCAAAACATTTCAGGCGAAATCCCGCTCCTCCCTAAACACAAGCAAGCAGAATTACTTCTGCATTTGAACAAAAAAACAAATGATGACTATGACTTGTTTCTTGGAGAAGCATCAGATGAATTACCCAATATAGAAGTACCCGATTTATTCAATTCACTTCCATATCCTCCGCCAAAAAAATGGAATTTTACATTTATTGATTTATTTGCGGGAATTGGAGGATTTCGTCAAGCTTTTCAGGAAGCCGGCGGAAAATGCGTATTTAGTTCAGAATGGAATAAATACGCGCAAAAGACATATTTAGCAAACTACGGAGAAATTCCATACGGAGATATAAGAGAAATCCCTAAAGAACAAATTCCTACTCACGATGTTCTGTGTGCAGGATTCCCCTGCCAACCTTTTTCGCTTGCCGGAGTTTCCAAAAAAAATTCTTTAGGAAGAAAACATGGTTTTGAGGATGAAACTCAAGGGACACTATTTTTTGAAATTAAAGAGATTCTCAGATTGAAAAGGCCTAAAGCATTCATGCTGGAGAATGTCAAAAACATTCTATCCCATGACAAAGGGAGAACATTCGAAATTATTCGTCGCTCTTTGGTAGATGAATTAGGCTACGTTATCAACTACAAAATCGTCAACGGGGCAGCATGGGTTCCCCAACACAGAGAACGAATATACATAATTGGATTCGATCCAAAACAGGTATCCATCAATCAGGAAGAGATTATAATTCCGGAAAAACCGGCGACTGATTATATCTATCCTAAACTTTCCGATATCATCAAAAAACAATTAGAAGGTTACACATTAGGGCCTGGTACTTGGGCTACCTTAGAACGGCATAAAGCACATCATGAAAAAGCCGGCAACGGATTCGGATATGGGCTTCTTAAATGGCCATTGAAAGATGATGAGGTTACACGTACTATTTCCGCGCGATATCATAAAGACGGAGCTGAAATCCTTGTGGAACAAATAGGACAACGTCCTAGAAAATTATCAGTTGAAGAAGCCATGCAATTGCAAGGATATAAACCGGAGAAGTTTATCTTTCCGGTCTCTGCTACTCAAGCCTATACACAAATAGGCAATAGTGTAGTGGTTCCTGCCGTTGCGGCATCTGCAAAAATTTTAGCTCAAATAATTCAGACAAAATCATTATGAATTGGAGTACTGGATATTTGTCATCATATTTTAAAGGAATATGTGCCAAGCGACTTTCTGCAACAGAAAGTGACCCAAACACTTCGCACGGCCATGAGTTTCAGGGTGTTCGAGCATTCACAGAACTGTTTGGCAAACCTACAGGCGGTGAAAAAATTATAATTCCAACCCGCTTCATCTATCTTGGCGATGACTATCAGCAAGCCGCAAATGGTGAACTAACCTTTTACGACAGTCGTTGGAACAAACCTCACAGAGCAGCAGAATATAGACTCTATTATACAGATAACATTGTCACTAAGACGATGAATGCTGATGACTGTCTCATTATCGCTAAAGATTCAAACGAACACGCAGTCGTTATTGTCGCTCAAACTGAAAGCGACGTTTTATCTGATGTGTTATGGTTATTCGGACTAACTCAGGATATAAAATCTGGAAAATTTGAATACAAACCAACAACAGAGCTAGACATTCGGCCAATCCCCTCTACCGTAACTTGGCTACTTGACATATTAGATATTCAAATAAGTGCTAAAACTGATTATTTAACAGAAATGCAGGAGCTTTTCGGTTCTTCATTTCCGGACACATTCACTTTCTCTGCATTCGCACGCAGTAAAAGCAATTACAAAAATGCACATGATGCGTCCGCAGACGATGTATTATATGATTGGTATAACACGGAAGATTACCTTTTCCGTATTTTCGAAGAGGCATTACTTGCTCAACGAATAGAGCAAGGCTTTACTCCCGATAGTTTTGTAAAGTACGCGCTTTCTGTGCTAAATCGCAGAAAATCCAGAGCTGGTCAAAGTCTGGAAAATCATTTATCTCAATTGTTTGATAACTATAATATACAATATAGTCGCACACCAATAACTGAAGCGAAATCTAAGCCAGATTTTCTTTTCCCAAGTATAAAACATTATAAAAACCCGGACTTCCCCTCCGAGCTATTACACATGCTGGGCGTAAAAACTACATGCAAGGATAGGTGGCGCCAAGTGCTTGTAGAAGCAGATCGCATACCCAACAAACATCTTCTGACGCTTCAAGGAGCGATTTCCGTCAACCAAACAACAGAAATGCAATTACACAATCTGCAATTAGTTGTTCCGAAAGCACTACATAACTCATATACACCTCAACAAATAAATTGGTTAATGTCAGTAGAAGACTTCATTACTATTCTACTCGACTGTCAAACTCAAATCAAACATCTGTTACCATTTAAATAACACATCTCATTGCCTAACAGGATTTCCATATTTATATGATAGCTTTATATTGAGAAATCTAGGATTTATCATACTCGCTATCGCTCGTAGTGAAGAATCCGTCTGCCGACGAATAGTGAAGAACAGCTGTGCAGAGAAGAACGGGGCTGACGCCCCGTAGAGAAGATAGATATCAGTCCCGCAACTTACACTCAAATTGGCGGAACTGGATGGCCTCGAAAAGGTCATCATCCGTGGGTAAATCATGCCCGGCAAGGTCTGCAATGGTACGGGTAACGCGCAAAATGCGGTCAAAGGCACGAGCAGAGAGCGAGAACTGCTCTACCGCAGCCAGCAACATATCTTGCTGAGAGGAAGACAACGGGCAGTATTGGCGAAGCATGCGCCCGGTAAGGCGGGCGTTGCAGGTAACACCGGTACCGGCATAGCGTATTTGCTGGCGTTCTCGGGCTGCCAATACTCTTGCCCTTATGGCAGCACTGGGTTCGCCATCCGGCTTTTGCAAGAGGGAAGCAGGGTCTACGGGCGGCACCTCTATCACCATATCAAAACGGTCCAGCAAGGGACCGGATATTTTACGACGGTAGCGAGTAATCTCAGCATGACTGCAACGGCAGCTGCGACGGGGATCCCCCAAGTAACCGCAGGGGCACGGATTCATAGCCGCCACCAGCATAAAAGAACAAGGGAAATCAAAGCTGCCCGATGCACGGGATATGGTCACCACACCACTCTCCAGCGGTTGGCGCAGTGTTTCAAGCGTACGGCGGTGAAACTCCGGCAATTCATCCAAAAATAACACTCCATTATGGGCCAATGAGATTTCTCCCGGGGTGATATTTGAGCCGCCCCCCATAAGCCCGACATCGGAAATGGTGTGATGCGGTGCGCGGAACGGGCGTTCCCTCAGCAACCCGCCACCTCGCGGCAGCAATCCACACACAGAATGAATACGGCCCGTCATGAGGGATTCCTCATGCGTGAGCGGCGGTAAAATGGAGGGCAGACGGCTTGCCAGCATGCTTTTACCGCTCCCCGGGCTACCACTCATCAGCAAATTATGGCCGCCGGCAGCGGCTATTTCCATAGCGCGGCGCGCATAGGGCTGGCCTTTGATTTCCGCAAAATCGGGGCCGTTCATTTCCTGTTCCGCAAACGGGACGGGACGCACAGGCGTAAACTTCTCGCGCTCCAGCAAAACAGCCCATGCATCAGCCAAGGTTTCTACCGCATATACCTCTATACCCTCTACCACGGCTGCTTCTGCCGCATTCTCCGCAGAAACCATCAGATATTTACAACCTTGGTCACGCGCAGCCACCGCTTGGGGCAAAATACCGCGAACGCCCCGCACCATGCCATCCAACGCCAGCTCGCCCACCATGCACCAATCATCCACATGTAGGGGTACACGGCGTTTGAACTCATAGGGAATGTCCTCTATGGAGCCTTGTATGTTAATCTCCAGCCCGATGGCTATGGGCAAATCAAAGCCGGGCCCCTGCTTTTTCACATCTGCCGGGGCCAAGTTTACCGTAACTTGCAGCTCACCGGGGCAAAAGAAATGGCTGTTTTTGAGAGCCGAGGTAACGCGCTGCACACTCTCACGCACGGCGGCATCAGGCAGGCCTACAATATAATAGCGCCCCACATCTTTGACAGGCACTACATCTACCTCAACCTGTACGCCATAGCCGTCTATACCGTTAACGGCAGCTGAGTGCAAACGCGTTATCATACTCACAAACAGTTATTTAACAATGACCCGAGAGCCGACATCAAGCTTTGAGAAGAGAATCTCAGCGGGTTCCACCGGTAAGCGCACGCAGCCGTGGGATTCGCCCTCTCGCTCTATGATATTACCCACATGAATACCAATGGCGCCGTTAAAGCGCATCCAATAATCCATTTTGCTCCCCTTAAAGAATGCACCTGCGGGCGGTTTTTGAGAGGATGTCACATTGGCCTTCACCAAATTATCCTCAGCATCCACAAAACAACCGTAGCGAGAAGAGCGGTGTTCTTCTTTTTTCTCCGTAATGCGGAAACTGCCCTTGGGAGTTTCACTACCGCCTATGCGGCCTGTGCACACGGGGAAATCCATAGCAATTTCTCCGTTGATAAACAAACGCCCGCGCTGCTCTTTGAGCAGGATTTCCACATGAGAATCTGCAGGGTCCGTGCGTTCTATGGCAGCACCCCGCCAGTAGTCGCGGGATGTACGATACCCCGGGCTGGACACAAAATCCTCATACGTGTACCCCACCTTTTTATCTTTCACGGCTTCATCCCATTCATCCCCCATGCGGTAATAATCCTCATCCGTCATTTTACAGGCGGAGGGCAGCAAGACAGCGAGCAAAAGCGGCAGCAATAACTTTTTCATCAGCGGTTAAATCTTGTAGGATTCCAAACGAGCCGCAAACTCATGGGGAAGAATCGCCTCCACAATCGCGTCATTATCCTCATATTCCGTAGAAAGCACTTTACCGTCTCGGTGCATGATAGCAATAATGCGGCTTTCTGCCAGCGGGATTCGGTAACGCTCTTTAGAAACACGGTGAGAGAGCATCTCTACGCAAGCCGCCATCAATGCCTCTACCCCCCTCTCTTCTTTAACACTACAGGTAATGCAGGGGCACTGCACCTTGGCCGTTAAGGCTGCGGTCAATTCCTCGCGCTGGTCTTCGGGTATCAGGTCGGTCTTGTTCCACACCACTACCATGGGTTTATCAGCCGCGCCCAACTCGGCCAGCACCTCGCAAGTAGTCTCATAATGGCGCAGAGCCTCGCGGTCGCTTGCATCTACCACCTGAATCAGAAAATCCGCCAAGGTTGCCTCCTCAAGCGTGGATTTAAAGGCCTCCACCAAACGGTGCGGCAGGTTGCGGATGAAGCCCACGGTATCCGTCAGCACCAGTGGCTGGCCATCGGGCAATTCAATTTTACGGCTGGTAGTATCAAGCGTGGCAAAAAGTATGTTCTGCGCCAGCACCCCTGCCCCGGTAATCAGGTTAAGCAGGGAGGATTTACCGGCATTCGTATAGCCTACAATAGCCGCCGTCGGTATCCCTTGGCGGTTACGCTCCTTACGCTGGGTACCACGCTGGCGGCGCACTACCTCCAACTCATCACGAATGGCCTCAATACGCTCACGCGCCAAGCGGCGGTCCACCTCAATCTGTTTTTCACCCTCACCACGAGCGGCAGCACCACCGCCCTTACCACCACCGGAGCCACCACGCTGGCGATCCAGGTGTTTCCACATACCCGTCATTCTCGGTAGGGCATACTGCATACGCGCCAAGTCTACCTGCAACACAGCTTCGCGCGTACGTGCGCGCTTGGCAAAGATATCAAGAATCACCTCCTCACGGTCAATTACCGTCACATTGGTCAGTTTTTCCCACTCGCGCTGCTGACTGGGAGAAAGCAGATTATCAAAAATCAGGCAGTCGGCCTCCAATTCTTCCACCTTGGCGCGGATTTCCTCGGTCTTGCCTATACCACATAAATACTTGGCTTGGATTTCACGGGTAAACTCCAGCATGGAGCCGACAATCCCTATGCCGAGATTGCTCACCAAGTCTTCAAGCTCAGCCAACAAAGCGGCGCGCTCCCGGCGGGAATCCCCGGGCATACCCAGCCCGACAAGCAGAGCACGCTCCACCATCTCGGGTTTTTCGCGTATTTCAAACGACATAAATTAATCGAAGTACTGAGATGAAGAGGTGGGCACGTCTCTCAGATAATCTCTGTTATATGAGTTACAGTCACACTCGCCGCAAGAGCAAAGCACCACTGCAGCAATAGCACCGACAACTGTAATAGCAATCATTTTCATACCGCCCCATTAAACTACATTCTATGGCCGATAGCAAGAAAATTCACCTCGCTGCTGTATGTTACAACAGCATTTATTTCAGTATTTGCCAGTTAATCCAAGCAAAATACCCCAGCATCAAGGTCATGAAAATACTACCACCCGTCAAAAACCATATACACAGTAAAATGCTGAGCACCAAGCCAACTGTCGCCGTCAATTTCGGATTGTTTGTAACGGTAAGCAAAAGATGCCCACCATCCATGGGCAATATCGGCATCAGGTTAAACACCGTCCACCAAAAGCACACGATAAAAAATGTGCTGTACAACAGCAATGCAAAATGGTTAATCCCCCCCTCAGCCAAAGCTTCAGCCACAGGCAGGTATGCAGACTCCGGCACGTTCACCCCGGGAATAAAGCTCAAGGGTTCCATCACATAAATCATTAAAGCCGACCCTACAGCTCCTACCTGCAAGCCTAATGCTACCGCCGCTATCACCCCCAACACGAAAGATGCAAACGGCCCGGCAAATACCATAAGGAAGTGAGACGCGCGCGAGGGCATACGCGCAGGCGTATAGGTAAGCCCACCCAAGTTACCGATGATAATGAGGGGAGTTGTCCGCGTAAATGCTCTTGCGGTAAGAGCATGCCCCAACTCATGCGCAATCAGGGTCAACATACCCACCACAATGAATATCATGGCAGACGGCAAAGGGGACGGCGAGTTCGAGTACATCGACAACCCCAACACGGACAGAAGCAGCCAGCTGAATGGCTGAATCTCCGTCGGAATACCGAAAAGTAAAAATCGCAGGCTTCCTCTGCTACCACACGCATTGTTCATGCCCCTTTTTTACCTGAATTTGACCTCTTTTTCAACAAAAATTAAAAAAAATGCGATTTTTTACAAAAAAAAGCTTGCAACAGGTTTCGAAAAGTGATAAACTCCTCCCGCACCCCGACAACGGGAAGATGCAAATCCGGCGTAGCTCAGTGGCAGAGCGGATGACTGTTAATCATTAGGTCGTTGGTTCGACCCCAACCGCCGGAGGATGAAAAGCTCGGTAAGTGAATCACTTACCGAGCTTTTTCGTATACCGTCAACGGGCTTACGCGGCAGCGGTATCACTTACCACAGCAGGCACCGTTGATTGCGCACACTTAATGAATAACGGCGTACCGACGGGCGAAAAATCTGCATCTACCATAGCCATGGCAATGCCGTAGTGCAAGGCAGGCGTGGTGCACGCACCGGTCACGGTGCCCACCTCATCCCCCTGAGCATTCAGCACCACATCACCGCGTTTCGGCACCCCTGCCCCCTCCGTGCAGCGTATCGTCACCATACGGCGCACCACATGCGTAGGAGCCTTTGTTACCTCACTGCCCATGTAATTTTTAGTCTCGCTACACAAAGAATCCAACCCGGCAACCGCAGGTGTAAGGGTACCCAAGCCGTCTTCATGAGTCACCAGGCCTTTCTCCATCCGCAGATATTCTCTTGTTTTCAAACCGCAAGGTATGGCCCCCGCTGCCAACAAAGCCTCAAACCAATAAATACCGCGTGCTGACGGGCAGTATATATCTACCCCGGCTTCGTCAAATACCCCCGCCCTACTCAAAAACAAGTTATCCCCCTTATAAGAAATGCGGGTAAAGGCATAGAGCGACGGATACGGCAAATTACCGAACACTCGGTGAAACACCGTCTCACTGTCCGGCCCCTGTACCGCTATGGCACACCAAGCCTCCGTATCATTGCTCAGGCTCACCCCCTGCGGCGGCAAATGCTCACACAGCCAGCGTTCATCTGTCTGCTCTTGCCCGGCAGAGCCTACCACATAAAACAGTGTCTCAGACTCACTCGCCAAGGTCACTTTATCTATGATGACACCTTGGTGATTCAGCATCAAACTTTGATGCGCAAATCCACATTTCAATTCGGCTACGGAGTTGCTGAACATTTTTTCCAACCACGGCAGCGAGCCCTCCCCCTGCACTTTGAATTTGCAAAGGTAAGAAACATCAAATATGCCGCAAGAGGCCCGCGCCGCCAAGTGTTCATCCACCAAATCGGTATACACGGCGGGCATATTCCAGCCATCGGCATGGCTCATAACAGCACCCAGTTCTATATGCAAGGGGGTAATAGGAGATTCTTTCATACCCGTATCCTTTCAATATTTACCTATATAGTCAAGGAGTTAGAGCCAACAAATAAACAGCCTTTCCTGCGCCCCTGCAACGTGACACAAAAAATAAAGGCTTCACGCGCTTTTTGATTGATTCGGCACGCCTGAGCAGGTAGAATATCCGCATAGAAAGAGGGGGCTGTTCCCCCGGTATCCTAAAACACCATGAAAACGCTCATCACCAATGCGCACATCATCTCCCCGGGCATCGACATCGTGGGAGGTTCCGTCCTGATTGACGGCAGCAAAATTGCCGCCGTTCTCACCCCCGGTGAAACCGCCGAGGCCGACAAGGTCATCGACGCCTGCGGCAACATGCTGATGCCGGGCTTTATCGATATTCACTCTCACGGCGCCGGCGGCTGCGACACTTGCGACTGCAAGGTAGAAAGCATCCGCACCATTGCCGACTGCAAAATGAAGGAGGGTGTTACCACTTGGTTGCCCACCACCCTGACCTTGGGCACCAAAACGCTCATGGATGTTTGCGAGGTAGTTAAAGAATATGCCGCTGCCCCCAACGGCTCCAAGACTCCCGGTGTACACTTGGAGGGGCCCTACATCAACCCCAAACAGTGTGGCGCCCAGAACCCCGCTTTCGTACGCCCCGCTGATTACGAAGAGGTAGAGATGCTCAACAACATCTACCCCGTGCTGCTTATCTCCATGGCTCCCGAAATGCCCGGTGCCATTGACTTCATTGCCAAGGCAAGCGCCGCCGGCATCACCTGCTCCGCCGGTCACTCCGCCGCATCTTATGCCGACTTCAAGAAGGCCAAGGCGGCAGGCCTTAAGCACCTTACCCACTTCTGCAACCAGATGAGCCCGCAGCACCACCGCGAAATCGGCCTTGTGGGCTCCGGTATGCTGGATAAGGATGTTAAGATTGAAATCATCTGCGACAAGATTCACCTGTGTGAGGACATGCTGAAGCTCACCTTCACAAACAAGGACATCTCCCAGATGATTATGATTACCGACTCTCTGGCCTGCTCTTGGATGCCCGATGGCCCCGGTTCTCTCGGTGGTCTGCCCATCATTGTGAAGGGCGGCGTTGCCCGCTTGGAGTCCGGCAACCTCGCCGGTTCTACCCTGCGCTATGCCAAGGGGCTCAAGAATGTTCAGGAGCTCACCGGCAAGCCCCTCAGCGAGCTGGTCAAGGCCACATCTTGGAACCAAGCTCAATCCCTCGGTCTCTACGACCTCGGCAAGGTAGCCCCCGGTTACACTGCCGACCTTGTACTGCTTGATGCCGAATACGATGTGGTGAAAACCATCATCGACGGCGAAGTCCGCTACGAGGCCTAAGCCACACTATTTATACAGCTCTCGGTGTGCGCCAACCGCCGCCGAGAGCCTTTTTCCCGCCTTTTAAATATCAAATATACCTGCCGAACATGAAAATATCATCCCTTGCAGCTAAGATATGCAAAGCCAAAGGAATTAATCCCGCCACCCTGACTGGAACGGGCCCCGGAGGAAGAATCATGGCGGCAGATGTAAAAGAAAGCGCCCCCAAAAAGCGCGATGGCGCCACGGCTATTGCCGAATTTGCACAGCTCCCCACTCGCCCCGAGAAAGATAACTACTACGTGTATGATACCGAGGTAGACATGGCAGCGCTGGGAGACATCAGCCTGCCGATTGCCGTGCAGTGCGAAAAATTGCTTGAAAACCGCTACTCGGTGATTGATTACATTGTACGCGCCGTAGTTAAAGCCGGCCTCTCTGCCCCCACTCTGCGTAACTATACCGAGCCTGCCGATGTGCTCATTTTTGAAAATAGCGGAGAAAAACGCGCCGCTGTCACCGATGCAGCCAAGAAAAATATTTACAAAATATCGCGCGAGGCGGCATCCGGCGCCGCCATACCGCCGCACTACTCCCCCATGTTTATCGTGTGTGATGCCCACACCTCCCGTGCCTGTGTAGCCGCACATGTAGAACCGGGCTGCCGCCCGCTCTTTGCCTTTGTTGACCGTGGCAACACCCCTAAAGAAAAAGTACGTGCCGGAGCCGCCGGCATGGCAGACTACATTCTCTCGTACACATTCTATGTACACACCTCCATCCCCGAGGCTGAGGCCAATGGAGTAGCGGCCAATCTTCATGCCATGTTATATAACCCGGTACGTTTGCTGTTACTTTCCTGACACATTGTATGAACTGGGTAGAGATTATCATTGTCAGCTTGGCGCTGGCCGTAGATGCCACGGTGTATTCTTTTTCATACGGCCTGATTCTGAAGCAAAGGCGTACCACATCCGCCCTTTGGCTGGCCATTACCACTGGAGCCTACCAAGCGGGCATGCCTTTGTTGGGCTACCTGTTCGGACATGAGCTCAAAATCTATGTAGAGGGGTACTCCTCTGCACTGGTTCTTATCGTTTTCTGCCTGCTGGGGGCATACATTATCTACGAATCCTGGACAGGCGGTGAAGATGAAGACAACGACAACTCTACCCCATTGGGATTCCTGGCTCTCATGCTGGTCGGCATTGCCACGGCCATAGATGCCTTTGCCGTAGGCACCGGCATGGCGCTGGGAAATATCGGTGGCATCATTCAATCTACCCCTCAACTTCTGTCCGTAGTGGGAGTTATAGGAGCCATCACTTTCGCCTGCTCATTATCGGCATTCCATTCCGCCCGACTCTTACACCACCTGCCCACCCGCTGGTTAGAAACCACTGCCGGCTTGTTGTTAATCGGGCTGGGGGTGCATGCTGCGATTTAAGAATATCACCGCCCGGCGGAAAGGTCATTGATTAGCGCCACCACGCGGCGCACTTGGGATATATCGTAAAAAAGGGCATCGGAATGCTCAGCTGAATCGGCGCTAAATACAATATCCCCACGCCCCTCCACACGCATAACCGTGCCCGAAACCATGTGGGAACGCAAAGCCATGCTGCATACCTCTTGCCGATGCAGGTTAATCCACGCCACACGATGATTGGTCACCATATACACCAAGCATCCTTTTTTCCGCATTCTGAGGGCATCCAGCACAAAAATCAGCGCAGAAAGCGGGGTCAGCAGCAGCCATACCCAAGCACCCCATACCTGAGCCAAGGCCCATGCCATACGCAGCATAAGCACTAACCAAGCCGTGGCAAAAACATATACCGGTATCCTGTGGTGCAATTTGATTTTACCGGGCATGCCGGCCCAGTGTAATTCTTCGCCGGGGCGCAGTTCTTGTTGCACACGCTCGCGGGCTGCTGAGCTCAGAGACTTATCCAACTGCATCATGATTCACGAAAAAAGCCCGCGGGCTGATAACCACGCGGGCTTGAAAAAGAGTTCAACGAATTAGTGAATGCGCTTGAGCAACCAGGGAAGAAGCTCCTTGATAGCAACACGCTCCTGCTCCATCGAGTCACGGTGGCGGATGGTGACGGTATCCTTAAGAGAGGCATCGCCCTCTTCACCCAGCGTCTCAAAGTCCACCGTAATGCAGAACGGCGTACCCACTTCGTCCTGACGACGGTAGCGGCGGCCCACTGCACCGCTCTCATCATAGAACACATTCATGAACGGGCGCAGCTCTGCCTCAATCTCGCGGGCGATGCGCACCTGCTCTTCATTCTTCTTAAGCAGCGGGAAAATAGCAGCCTTGATGGGAGCCATGCGCGGGTGGAAACGCATCACGGTGCGGATGTCGCTCTTGCCGTCCTTACCCAGCTCTTCTTCATCATAGGCCTCACAAATGACAGCGAGCACAGAGCGGTCGCATCCGGCGGAGGGCTCTACCACGTGCGGAATGAACTTCTCACGCGTCGTCTCATCAAAGTACTCCATCGGCTTGCCGGAGCCCTCTTGGTGGCGGCCCAAGTCATAATCCGTGCGGTAAGCAATGCCCATGAGCTCCTGCACACCGAAGGGGAACTCGTACTCCAAGTCGTATGTCTTCTTGGAGTAGAAAGCGCGCTCATCATCAGGCACATCAAGAATATGAATCTTGTCGCGGGCAATACCGATATTTTCGTAGAACTTAAGGCAGAACTCCAGCCACTCATCGGTAAGAGCAAAACCATTCTCTGCACGGCAGAAGTACTCTACCTCCATCTGCTCAAACTCACGGGAGCGGAAAGTAAAGTTGCGCGGGTTAATCTCATTGCGGAAAGATTTACCAATCTGAGCAATACCGAAAGGAATCTTCATACGGGAAGAATCCAGAACATTCTTGTACTGGCAGAAGATGCTCTGGGCCGTCTCCGGACGCAACCAACCGATGGAGGACGGGTCGTTCTCATCGGACGTAGCACCGATGGTGGTCTTGAACATCAGGTTGAAAGAGCGAGCCTCCGTCACCAAAGAACCGTTAGAGGGATTGTAGCGGGTACTGTCGGTCACAGTCTCCGAGCTTTCCTCAGCCAACTCAATTTCGGCCAAGGGGATATTCTTGCCGGAAATCTGGCTGTAATACTGTTGTGCACTGCGGCGGGCAGCCTTAACCTCTTTCTCACTACCCTCAGTAGTCAACATGGAAAACTCCTTGGTGCTGCTCCAGGAGCCATCTTTGGCAGCGGCACCCTTCCACCAATAAGCTACACCGCTTTGAGCCGGGATTTGGTCTGCGCGCAAACGCTCCTTGCTGAGCAAACAATCACACAGCGGGTCAGAGAAACCACCCACGTGGCCGGAGGCTACCAACACCGAGTTGTGTGTCAGGATGGAGCCATCCATACCCACTACATCGGGGCGCTCCTGCACAAACATGCGCCACCAATAATCTTTCAAATTGCGCTTGAGCTCCACACCCAGAGGGCCGTAATCCCAGCAACCATTCAAGCCACCATAGATTTCTGCAGCCTGAAATACAAAGCCCTTGCGCTTACAAAGGCTCACAATCTTCTCCATACGAACGGGGTCTGTCTGTGTGCGATCTGCCATAACACCGCTATTTTACCGCATTTTGCATACTATGCAAGCATAAAGGCGAACGAATTACGGCACCACCCCTCAAATTCCGAATTTACGGCTTGACGCCGCCGTACGCAACCGCTACACTATAACCGCAAACAGATATTTCTATACCGATGAAGTGCAAGCTCGCCCTCACCGCCCTGCTCATTGCCACGCTCTGCTCATGCGAGAGTGTTCGTACCGTGTACGATGAAAACGGCAAAGTCGTGAAAGAGCGAGACGGCGCACGAGAGCGCAGCCTCAACGACTACTTTGAGGAAGAATTCGACTCCAACTTCACCGAAAAGAAAAATAAGGATGGCGTGCCCGAGGCCACCTCTCACAAGGTCAGCAGTTACCAAAAAGATATCGACGCCGCGCGCCGCGGCGATAAAGAATACGCTACCGACACCTACAATGCCGGTGGCACCAGTGGCTATGCCGGCAAGCGTTTCAGTGGTTCAGCTGAGCGTTTTGACGGCAGCAAACGATACGATGGATTCTCCGGCGACAGCGCATATAATACCGACATGCGCCCCGCGTTCATGAGCGAGGGCAAAGGCGTTGCCCGCACCGCATACACCGGCCACAGCAGCTCCGACCGCTACACCGCAGAGGGTAATCATTATGATGCTTCCGGCAAAATTTACGCCACGCATGACAGCGGCATCTCCACCTCCGACACAAGCGGCTACTTTGAAAGTCGCAAAGATAAGTGGGGCAAACCCACCATCATCTCCAGCCGAGAATACTACAAGCGCACCATTGAAGAAACGCGCACTATGCTCGGGCGTGATAATTGAGCGACAAAGTTTAGCCCCCTTAAAATAACGCTTTGGTGGTAAATGGCAGGACTGAAGTCCTGCGCTTCGAAAGGCGCGTGCCAACAGCCCCTACAAATTGAATTTTACAAGGAGATAATTCAAATTTCGCTGATTGTTGCCACGCGTATACCTCTGAATTACCCTTGTGGCTCTAAATTAAGAGCGCCACCCGGTCAGGTGGCGCTCTGATATATTATAAGCTTATGTTAAAAGCTTTACTTGCGGCGACGGCGAGCAGCCAACGCAGCCAGAGCAAACAAGCTCAACGTAGCCGTTGTGGGCTCGGGGATAGAGGCATTGCCGGTAGCCACAATGTTGCCATCCTCGTAACCTATAAGAACATCGGTCACAATAGCTGCACTGTTCAAATCACTCAGAGTGATGGATACCTCACCGGACTGAATGGCAGCAAGCATCTGCTCATAATCGCTCTGAGATGCGTTCTCGAACAGAACCAGCTTAAACGCCTCAGGTGTACCACTAAGCTGATCAGAGGATATCAGGAAGTTTACCCCGGCAATGGCGTCGTTTGCATTAGCCAAAGAGAACATCCCCATGGTGCTGAGTACACCACCGTTCAGGGTGATAGCCGAGGTATTGAGCGTCAGGCTCTCAGCCACGTATACCAGCGTGGTAGACTGCAACGTCATGGTGCCGGTAATCTCCAAGCTGCCGGAGTTGTATACCGTAGAGTCGCAAACAAAGGCATCCTTCAGGCTCAAGGAACCGCTGTTCTCAATGCTGCCGCTGGCAGACATGCTCTCGATAGCAACAGAGGAAGCGGAGTCGAAGCTGATGGAGCCCATCACCTCAACAGAGGAGAGCTCGGCAGTAGCATTCGTTATCTGCATGCCCATGCCGGCCACAACGCTGCCACCCTCCATAACCAAATTGGTATTGGTGATATTCACCTGACCATTCTCAGCAATGAAGTTAGAGTTGGTCACCACGGATACATTGGACTTATCACCACCACCGTTGATGGAAATGCTACCGTTCTCGGCCACGATGTCGGAGTCCGTCACAACGCTCACGCTGCCGTTCAGGGCAACATTATTACCGGCGGTTACGGAAGAACCGGTTACCACGTTTGCCGTAGCATTCAGAGCAACATTGCCCGTGGCATTCAACGCTGCATTGTCGGTTACAATGTTGGTGTTAACATCGGCGTTCAATACAGCATCCACACCCAAAGAGGAAAGCGTCTCCTTCAGGGACTCGGGCACAAGAGCACCCACGTTGATGTCACCTGCGGCAGAGCCGTTCATGCTGATGGAAGCAGCGTCAAGCTTACCACCCGCTACGGTATTGACGGCACCGCTCATGTTGACCTTCTTATCGGCCGTTACCTGAGCATCGCCACCCACATAGTTAAGGGAACCGTTCATGTTCACGTCATTACCGGCCTCCACCTTCACCATACCACCGTTCACCACGTTTATCTGAGAGTTCAGGTTCACGTCATTCTCGGCGAATACGTAGGTCTCGCTGACACCACCCTTGAGAAGCGGGTCAATGCTCTGCTGCTGCACGGCATCCACCACGTTGGTCAGAGTCGTGTCTACCACGGCGCTCACCATACCGGACATCTCAATGTTGTTGGTAGCATTCAGGTTGGCACCACCGGCTACCACGTTGGCGTTAACGCCTTCGTTCAGCATATCGGTTACACCGAGCTTCTGAGCAAAGTCGGCAAGCTGCTCGGGAAGAACAGCACCCAGATTCACACCGCCGAGAGCCTTACCGCTCATGGTGATATCCGTGCCGTTTACCGTAGCATTGCCGGATACCACGTTAGCTACACCCTCAAAGTTCACGGCGTTACCGGCATTCACGGTTACCTGACCACCGTTCACCACGTTAAGAGCAGCACCCAAGTTAATGGTGCCCGTAGCAGAGAGCGTGGTATCTTGGTTACCACCCTGCATCAGAGAATCAATGTTCTGGTTCTGCAAAGCATCCACCACGTTGGAAAGAGTCGTGTCTACCACAGCGTTCAGACCACCGGTCATGGTAATGTTGCCGACCACAGCGCCATTCTCATCTACAACACCGGCGTTCACCGTAGCACCACCGGCCACAACGTTGGCGGTAGCATCCATGTTCACGGCGGCATTACCCTGTACATTGGAAATACCGGATACCCAGTTGGCCGTGCCGTTCAAGTTCACGGCATTGCCGGCATTCAGGGCAACCTTGCCGTTCACCATGTTAATGGTGCCCGTGAGGTTTACATCCTGAGCGGAGGAAACCGTGGTCGTCACCGTGCCACCTGTTGCAAGAGAATCAACGGAACCGGTCAACAGAGCGTTCTGCAAGTTCTCAGAGGTTGTGTCAACTACCAGATTGAGACCACCGTTCAGGCTCACAGACTCACCGGCGTGTACGGTAGAGCCACCGGCTACCAAGTTTACAAGAGCACCCATGTTCACGGTGTTGGCAGCCGTTACATTGGCGCCATCCATCACCAAGTTGGCGTGCAGCTCGCTGTTCAGCAAGCCATCCAAAGCAGGCAGGGATACCACAGAGGAAAGAGCCTCGGGCACAAGGCCGCCCAGCGTCAAGCCATTGGCACCGCTACCCGTCATGGTAATGGCACCGCCTGTTACGGCAGCCCCATTGCTCACCACGTTGATGGCACCCTTCATGGTCACAGACTGCGTGGTCTCATTACCCACTGTGGTGTTATCACCCGTTACAATATTCAGGTTGCCCTGTACAGCCGTAAGAGCAGAACCAATAATCTCGGGCGTGCCGGTCGGCAGCATATCGGAAATCAAACCACCGATGGCGTATGTAGAATCAGTCGTGTTCTGCAGCGTGATGGTAGAACCCGTCACCGTACCACCGGCAACTACCAAGTTCACCGGGCCATCCAAATTAACGGTAGTACCGGAAACCGTACCACTGGAGGCAACAACATTCAACGTACCGGTCATGGTCGTTGCGCCGGCATTCACCGTGCCGCCAATCACCAAGTTGGTGGTGCCGCTCATGCTCACGCTCTGGGTATCGGCAGTACCTACGCTACCACCCATCACCATGTTGAGGTTGCCCTCCATGCCCTCAAAGAAGCTGCCGAAGCCACCCAACATGTCGGAAGAGGAATCTCCTGCATTGAAAATGCCACCCAGCAAATCACCGAGATAGGCCTCATCAGAACCATTCAATTCAATGACAGCGCCGGTTACATTACCACCGGCCACAGCGTTGATGGGACCGTTCAGCAGCACTGAGTCACCGCTCACGGTACCGCCTGTCAGCATGTTGATAGAGCCATCCATCGTCACGGTCTGAGTAGCAGTCATGGTGCCTCCCGTTACAATATTGATGCAGCCTTCTACTGTACCAAGGTTCTCAAGCAAGCCGGAGAGACTACCGGCGTTGGAGCCCAGAATGGAAATAAGAGCATCGCTGATGTCAATACCGGAATTATTGTAGTTCAATACAATATTATTTGCATTCACAGAACCGCTCATCAAAGCGTTGAGGGCACCGGAGAGGGTTGCCGTACCGTTCTCGGCCTTCACGGAAGTACCCAGCAACAAGTTTACGGTGCTGTTGGCCGTTACACTGCCGCTGTTAGCCGTTACACTACCACCCATCATCATGTTGGCATTGGCACCAAGCTTCTCGAGGGGCTCAAGATAGGAATCAGCCCCGGAAAGCAAACCGTCAATGGCACCATTGAGAATACCACCGAGGGTAGACTCTTCACCCCCCAAGCTATCAACCAAAGAATCCAACTCACCCAAAAGGGGAGTCAAAGAGCCGGAGGTAATGACACCGTTACCGGTCAAGAAAACATCACCCGTTGTGGAGGTAACAGAGGCGGTGCCAATAAGGGCATTCAATCCACCAGTCAATGTAACATTGCCGGTACCGGAAACCGTTGCAGGCACACCATAACCGGAAATCTCAACACCAAGCAAAGCGTTAACAGCATTCTGACCACCCAAGGTCACAGTACCGTTCTTAGCTGTAATGGTAGCACCAAGAAGAGTGTTTGAACCGGAGGTGATAATCTCCACGGAGTTTGCCTCAATCGTTGTAGGAGTGACAACTTTACCTGTAAGAATGTTACCAAGGTCACCAAAGTCAATATCGGCAGCAAGTTTTACATCCTTAGCAACGATGGATACGGTATCAGCCGTAATAGAGCTGGCAGTTAAATCCAGAGTGCCAAGATTATCGACATCATCGGAATCGAATACCACAGCCTTACCACTGATAGAGCCATTCGTCATGGTGGCATTGCCAGTGATGGTTACATTCTTACCAGAAGAAAGGTGGATATTGGCTCCCGTGACATCATTCACGGTAATATCACCAGAATTGTCGCCAGTTGTCTTCAGCGTAAGAGCACCATTAATAGCTTGAGTTCCTCCTTCGATGAGTGTTGCATATGAGGAAACATTACCGGCTAACAAACTACCATTTTCAACCGCTACAGTGTAGGCACTACTCAAATCATCAGGGACAGATACCCACGTATAGCCATCATAAGTAACTTTGCCTAAATAATCTTCCAGATATTCACCTATGCACTTCGTAGCATATGCCTCAGCATTATCAGCAGCCCATTGAGCGCCATAAGATGTCAAAAATGCATAATACTTTATCGATGCAGTAATCCCATTGGGAGAAAGGCCTTGAGCTTTCGCAGCTTCTTTAGCAGCGTCTTCAGCCGCTTTTGTCAATGTTTCCGCAGCATATGCAGCACCATCAGCATATGCGGCTGCAGTGGCCGCATCATCAGCTTTCTTTTTAGCAGCCTTTTGAGATTCAGTTGAAGTATATTGCGTACCATCATACGTATAAGCATACGTGGTCGTCTCTATTGCTTCAGCCTGTTTAATCGTTATATCTCCATAGGTAACAGAATCATTTACGGTGATTTCGTGCTGACCTTTAACAAGCGTCAAATCTTCGGGAGTTGAAGTACCTTGAGCCACAGCTGTAGTGGCAGCGAATGTAATAGCTACGGCTGCAGAAGGCAATGCAGCCAAAGCTGCAAGCAAAGCTCTTCTCAAACCGACAGGTATATGTAATTTCATATGTATGAATAAGTTAATATAAACAGCATTTTTCACGCAGGCTTTCGCCTGCGATAGAGCGCGCGCACGTTACACTATTTTTGCGATTTTGTCAAGCGATTTATCGATAAAATACTCATTATTAGCACCTTGTATACCTATAGCTTTAATAGACATATAAATTAAAAATCCTCAGTCTATACAGCACATTGATATAACAAAATTTACAAATTATTTATATCTAACATTATAAGCTAACGTAAACCTCCGGATTTATTCATGATTATTTCCCCGTATTTGTTAGCCGAATTGTTAGAAAGAAGTAAAAAAAATTGATATAAAATTTGAAGATAGAAAGAACTACCCCTTGTCCACTTCCACGGCATACCACCGTAGGCGATTTTTATTTTGAATGTTGAGATTGGGTGATTTGGGATTTTTGCACCTTTGCCACACCTTGTTCATCTCAAATTTAAACTTCCAACATTCAACTTCCTACCTTTTCATACTCGCTTTGCTCGTGGTGAAGAATCCGTCTTGCGACGGATTGTGAAGAACTCGCGTTTCGCTCGTTATTCCCGGCGGCTATCTACTCCCGAAGAGCTACGCAGTAGCTCGGAGGCCTCGGCGCAGCAAGCGAGCGTTAGCGAGATGCGAAGACGGGTCGCGGGACATCGGGATACAATTTATCCTTTTTTACAAGCTGCGCGCCGCCCGGGCGGCTTGCATGATAGTGCGGCGCTGTCGCGCCTTTCATGATAGTTTACACATGATAGTTACGGCTCCTGCGGAGCCGTAACATGAAGAACCCCGCAAACCTTTCGGTTTGCGGGGTTCATGAGCCCTGGCGGCTATCTACTCTCGCGGGACCTATCGTCCGACTACCATCGACG
>JAFYUT010000011.1 GCA_017549485.1 Akkermansia sp. | reverse complement strand
GCCAAGCCGAAGTTTTTTTCTCCGAAAAAAACGGAGGCTGGAGGCGAGGGGAGTTGAACCCCTGTCCTGGACACCTTTGACGTAAGCATCTCCATGTTCAGACGCAGATTAGCTGCTCTCGCCGGCGGTCCGCTCTGCGTCAGCCTTCCGCCATAGCCAGGAACCTGTGGATGTCATACCCGGCGCGGTTCCCCCGCCGAATACCTGCCTACTGTAGCTAGTGACCGTCCTCCGTAGTAGGCGTCAGGATTCAGGTCTAGGCGCTAATCTTAAGCAGCCATTGCGTATTCTTTATTGGAATAGGCATTTAATTGTTTGAGCGGCTTTTAAGGAGGCCAGCCGATCAACCTCCACATGCAGCCGACGTCTCGAATGTTCAGTCGAAACCGGGACGCCCCCATGATGTGTGGGTGAGAAGAATACTCCTCACAGATTTTAGAGTCAAAAAAAGCCGGGGTTGTTCAAACGCCCGGTGTTTTTTTGTGGCTCAGAGCCATAAAGGAAGCACGCCCGCAGGGATTCGAACCCCAAACCTTCTGATCCGTAGTCAGATGCTCTATCCAATTGAGCTACGGGCGCTTTGCCTTGTTTGGTTACCGCTGTTGCGGTACGCACATTATACGGATTTATGAGCGGAAGTCAATATTTATTTTGCAAAATTTTCATTTTTTTGCAAATTTTTATCAAATTCAGCCTAATCTATGCTCAAAATCGGTATAATCGAGGGCGCAAACGGTATGCAACTGTCCATTTTCATGCAAAAGTTGCACCGTTGGGTGGGGTACACCGTTAAAATGTGTTGTTTTGACGATGGTGTAGTGGGTCATGTCGTCAAAAATCAGCTCATCGCCCACTTGCAGCGGGGTATCGAAGGAAAAATCGCCGATGACATCACCTGCCAAGCAGGTGGGTGCGCCCAGTCTGTAGGTGTGCGCGAGCTCGTTTGCTTCGCCCGCGGCGGCATAGCTTTCGTTTGCCAGCTGCAGGGCAGGGGTGCCGTTTGCTTGGCCTGCCGGGCGCACGGCGTAAACATCCGGGCGGTAGGGCATTTCCAGCACATCGGGCATGTGTGCACTGGCGCTTACATCCAATATGGCGTGGCGGTAGCCCATGGAGTCAAATATATCCAACACGGTGGCTTTGAGTATGCCGGTGTGCACACACCATGCTTCACCGGGTTCTAAATAGACCTCTACGTTGTAGCACTCGCGTATTTCTTTTACCAAAGAAATCAGGGCGGCACGGTCGTAATCGGGTTTGGTAATCCAGTGGCCACCACCCATATTGAGATACTTGATGCGAGGGGATGCCAGCAGAGCCCCGAAACTTTTCTCGAACGCACGGAAGGTATCAATCAGCTCTTGCGCCCCTTGCTCGCATAGGGTATGGAAGTGCAACCCCGAGATGCCGTTGAGGTCCACCCCTTCCAGCTCAGCTGCGGGAATCCCCAAGCGAGACCCCGGCACGCAGGGGTCATACAACGGGGTGTGGCCTGTCGAGTAACAAGGGTTAACACGCAACCCAAGTTGCAGTTGTCCGCTTTGCACGCGGGGGTGGCTCAGGCATTGCTCTTTATAGCGCAACCATTGAGGCACGCTGTTAAAATCTATGTGGTGAGCAAACTCCAATAGCTCAGTGAGTTCAGACTCCCGATAAGCCGGGGAGTACACCGCCACGTGGCCGCCCATGTGGCGGGCGGCCAAACGCGCCTCGTAAAGCCCGGATGCGCAGCATCCCGCTGCATGCGGGCGTATGGTGTCAAAACAGCTTGTGGTTGAAAATGCTTTGAGCGCCAGCAATATGTGCGCGCCGCTCGCCTTTGCAACGTTGCTCAGTACTTGAGCATTGCGTTGCAGCGCTGTCAGGGATATAATAAACGAGGCCACGAGTCGTTCAGGTGGAGGTCAGAGTTATCGGCGACGGCGTTTATTCTTTTGGGTCGTCTTTTGGGGGGTCTGGGACTGGGGTGTTGCCGAAACAGCCGGGGCCTCTGTCACCGTGGTGGTTTCGGGGGCTTCGGCCGGTGCATCAGTGGGCAGAGGCGGTAACTCTGCATTGATGGGCTCGGTTGTGATTTCGGCAGGCGTGGGCTCTTCGGGCGGAGTTTGCCCGGCTTCGAGTTGTTTGTACATTTCTTGTCCCTGCTTGATTTGAGCCAGCATGAATTGACGCACATTCACATCGTTGGTCCCGTTGTGGAGCTTCTCGCAGTGCTTCATCATCTTCATGCAGTAATCTTTGGCTTTCTGCGTGTCGTTGCAGCGGCTGGAATGATTGGCGGCAGAAATCAACAGCATCAGATATTGACGGTGCGTAGAGAAATCCGGTAGCCCCAGTAGGCCTTCGGCTCGCTCAATAGCCGTACTGAAGCTTGTTTTGGCCTCTTCGGGGTCGCTCATGGCTTGGCACTCTGCTTTGGTGCGCAAGGATGAAATGAGGTCATGTACAATGGGAACCACCTGCGTGCTTACCTGTGCGCCGGGTTTGAATTCCGGCAGGGTCGAGGCACGTTTTTCATCGTTAGCCAAGCGGAGGTCGTATTGCTCCATGGCTTTGGTTAAATCTTGTTTCTGCATGTAGCAGTATGCCTTGCCGTAGTATATGTTGCTCAACCAACGGGTATGTATATCATCGGCCTTATCGATATCTGCCATGGCGTTGAAATCGGCCAAGGCGCGGTCGTAGTCTTTCAGCGCAGAGTCCCAAGCCCCGAAAGAGCGGCGCATGTCGGCAATCAAAATGGCCAGTCTAGCCAAATCAGAGGTGCCGGCAAGCTCTGTTTTCTCGAGTTCATACTGCTCATTGAGGAGTCTCAGAATCTCTTTGATTTGTCCGGCCAAGGGAGAATTGGGGTTGGCTAATTGAGGCACAATGCCGTATACCATCATGTCATAGATGAGGTCGCGATTTTCATCGGCCTCGCTTCGGGCAGGACTGCTTGTCTCCGTCTCAGGTTCTTCCGTTGGTACTACTGTAGCTTCTGTCGTGGCTTTGGCCGGCTCCGTTACTTTTTCAGAGGCTTCATCACATGCACACAGGGCAGCCATAACGGCGCCGCTCACCACTGTTAAATAATTCTTTTTGCAGAAAAAATCTTTGCAACGCATCTTCATAACTCTTGTATTCTGACGTTCGCCCTCGCTCGCGTCAAGCTAATTTTGAGCTATAACACGATTTTGCGTGTCGTGCTGCCCGTATTTTGCCCCCTAAAAACGCGAATTTGAAAAAAAAATGCCGTTTTGACAAGTTTTTGCTTGTCATTCTCCGATGGATTCGGCTAGAATAAGGTACACCGAAACGTCATGAAACATTTTCCCCTCCTCCAGAATCTCGCGTTGTCCTGCTGTGCTGTAGCTGCCACGCTTGTCGTAAGCTCCTGCAACAGCCCGGTTTCTCCCTCCACTGCCGCTAAGCACCTGCGTAACAGCTCTGCCGTTGCCGTGTACAGCCATGATGATGCAGCCTCTCCCACCTCTCGCAATGTGGTAGAGATGGGCGCATTGCCCGAGCGCACTGCCCGCGCCCTTGATACGTGGCTGCGCCGTGCCGAGGTGAAGACCTACTCCTACGCTTATCCCCAGTATTACATCTCCATGACCAAGGCTGATGGCTCTCAGGCTGTATGGGGTATTTGCTCTGATGGTCAGGGTAACATGACCGGTGTTCATATTCCCCGCGATGGCCGCCCCGCCTGGATGGCTCCGCACACAAGCGAGCTGATTATGTACGTGTACAACGGTGAGGATCGCACCGCCCTCAGCAACGCTATTATGGAGTCCCTTGCCGATGCCGGTTATGACACCTTCCGCATCAACACCCGCAAGGCTTCCGGTTTGGTAGATGAGGATTACCTCCTTTCCAAGCCCCGCTCTGCCGAGGCTCAGCGCGAGTACGACCTGCGCGAGATGGCCAAGCGCCAGAAAGAGGAGAAAGAGGCTGCTGATGCCGCTGATGATGAAGTCACAGACGATTCTGAGGATTCAGATGACGACGTTCTCGGTGATGACGACGATCTGGGTCTTGACCTCTGATAATTTGCTCCGAATACTATTTCAAGAGAAGCGCAATCCCGATTCGGGGTTGCGCTTCTCCGTTTATATGGGCCGATGCCGGGACAGCCTGACGCAAAAAAAAGAGCTACGTGTTTTACGCAGCTCTTCGATATGCAGGTGTGGGAGGGCTCGCTCCCTCCCACACGCGGAACGAGCGTTCCACTAATTTTTTAGAATTTTTTATTTCTGCTTGGTTGCTTCTTTTCTAAGTTCGTCAGCTGCTTTACGCATGGCTTCGTTTTCGGAAGAAGAGGTCATGAGGGCTTTCATGAGGATGGCTTGGCAGTTGGAGCCTTCCATCATGATTTGCTGAATTTTTGCCTGTTTGATGGGGTCTTGCGTATCAAAGACAATGGCAGCATTGGGGTGGGTGCGGTTGATAACCTCAATTTCCGGCTGATATTTGTCGCGAATAGCCTGTATTGCTGTCTCGTAGTCAGTACCATCGGGCAGCAATTTAATGTCGTCAATCATCTTTTTCGTGATGGGCATGGAGGCTTCCATATAGGACTTGTATTCGCCGCTCAGAGAAGAGGTGTCGACAATAACACCTTGCTCAAGAATGGCTATCACATCATCCTTTGTCAGCTCCGGAGAGAGTCTGTTTTCTACTATGTTTGCCATGGCCTCAACTGTGTTGGCCATAATCTGAAGCAACAGGGAACGGGCACCGGCATCAATCTGCTCCCAAGTAAGGGTATCGATATTGAGCGTTTGTTCATATTGAACAGCCGGAGCCGCGTAAGTTTGCTGATAGCCGATACCGGAGAATAAGGCAAGAGCAAGAATGCTGTGTTTGATAAGTTTCATATCGTTTATTTTCTATGTTTATCAGATTATTCGTCAGCGGATATCCTACGCCACCCGCCCCATTCGCCATAATAGCAAAACAGAATGGACGTTGCAAACACAAAAAAAGAGCTACGTGTTCAACGTAGCTCTTTCAGTTATGCTCGAAGGGGGACTCGAACCCCCACGGATCGCTCCACTAGATCCTTAGTCTAGCGCGTCTACCAATTCCGCCATCCGAGCATCGGATGTTGCACTTGGTGCGCCGCAAATATACACGATTTCTTTGCGTAATGCAAGCCTTTTTTTGTAAAAAAATGTAATTTTTTATAAAAAAGGCCTGAAACGGGGCAGTGTTTATGCCTCCGGACGCACGAAATGGGTCCAGGCGCGGGGCTCGTCGAGCGTGGGGTGGGCAGGGCCTTGGGCGATGCACTGCATCATCCACGCCAGATTTTTGCCGAGATTGCGCATGGTTTGGCAGCCTTCGGGGTCCAACTGCACTTCGCCGGGGCGCATGCCGTAAATCATGTTCCAGTAAAAAGAGCTGACGAGCGGTTGGTTATTGTAGGTGATGTATTTGTTCAATCTATCCAGCGTGGTAGAAGCCCCGCCACGGCGGGCAACCGCGATGGTAGCCCCGGGTTTGTATGCTAATTTGCTGCCGGCAGAGTAGTAGAGGCGATCCAGCAAGGCACACAGGGAGCCATTGGGGCCGGCAAAGTAAGTGGGGCTGCCGATGACGATGGCATCTATCTCATCCAACTTTTCGTAAATGGTGTTGTAGAGCTCATCTTGCATACCGCAGCGGCCTGTTTTCAGACAACGGCGGCAGCCGATACACCCTTGCACGGCGCGGGTGCCCAGTTGAATGATTTCGGCCTCTGCACCACCGGCTCGTATACCTTCTGCTACCATGGTGAGGGCGTGATAAGTATTACCTGCCGCGTTCGGACTACCGTTAATGAGGAGAGCTTTCATGATAACGTTATTTAACCTGAGTATAGATTAGCATGAAGGAGACCATCAGGCAAGTAAAATGCTGCACCCCAGTTCTGAATTGACAGGGTAGATAGTATGTAGTACAATGAGGTTGTGATGAAAATAAACCTTATGAAATGCCTTTTCGTTGCTATACTTATGGGGGGGGCCTCTTGCACCAATTTATGCCAAACCGTTAGCGATTGGGGCGCGGTATACAGCGGGGTAGAGCCGGTGGAGAAAGACGTGTATTACCGCCATGGTGGGAAAAAATACGTTAAAGGGCAGGCTGCGGACTATGAACGCACCTTTGTAGACCACCCCTATGCTATACGTAAAAAGATTTATGATCAATTTGATTTGGTTGAACTTAAAGAGTCTGCCCCGCTGTATCGGGAAATACGTATTCGCAAAGACGGCAGCGCTGTGTTTGCCGATAACAGCTCATGGAAAACGCTGAATCTAAAGAATCCCACCCCTATTGCTTTGCGCGCGGGGCTTAAAGAGAATGGCGATGTATGGGAACATACCCGCCGCCCCACATGGCATGCGCTGTATGCCTATCCGCTTTCGGTGGCTACCTTCGTCTGTGTGGACTTTCCGTTGAATGTGGCCGGTGCGTCCGTTGCCGGGGTGTGTCTTATTCCGTTTATTCCTGCGGGTGTCATCTCTCATCAACAGCAGCAAACGGTGCCGAATCCTTCATCAGATATAAAAAACGACCAACAATAAGTTATGATAACCATATCCATTCTTTTATTCATCGTAGGTGGTGCCTTGGGATATGTCCTTTGCCAGTTGTTCGCGTCCCGCAAACAGCAGGCCGTTTTGGTAGAGACAGAGCGCGTCAAGGTGGAGCTCACCCTGTTGCAGCAGCAAAAAAACGATGCTGAGCAACAAGTCAAAACATTGCAAGCCAAACATGATGCGCTGATGCAGGAAATATCTGCCGCTCGTACCGATGCCGGCAGCCTCAGAACGGCGCTGACCAAGGAGCAGGAGCAGCACGTGGCGGATAATGCCCGATGCGCCAAACTGCAAACCGAGTATGAATCCACTCGCAATGAGCTGACCTCGGCGCTGGCTGAGTTGGCTCGCTGCAAAACTGAGCTCGAAAAAGAGCGAGAGTTGCGGACAGATGAGGCCACCAAAATCAAAGAGATGCAAGAGAAGCATTTTGCCCAGTTCCGTAACTTGGCTGGCGAAATCATGGAGCAGAACGCCGGCAAACTCAAAGATACCAATAAGGAGAGCATGGATAGCCTCCTGAAGCCCCTGCGCCTGCAGCTGGAGAGTCTCGGTAAAGCCGTGACGGCTACCAATGAGACCGCCGCCGGCAACAAAGCCTCGCTTGAGGCCGCTATCAAAGCCATGATGGAGAAAACGGAAAGCCTCGGTAAAGACGCAGAAAACCTCACCCTTGCCTTGCGTGGTAATACAAAAAAACAGGGCGATTGGGGAGAAATGATTCTGGAGCGCATGCTGGAGGAGTCCGGCTTGCGCAAGGGGGAAGAGTATTACGTGCAGGAGAATCACAAGACGGAGGACGGCAAAGACCTGCGCCCCGATGTGGTGATTCGTTTCCCCGAGAATCGCTGCGTGGTTATTGACTCCAAAGTCTCCCTTACGGCTTATGCTCTGTATGCCGCGGCCGAGACCGATGAGGAGCGCCGCATGCAGCTCAATGCGCACATAGCCTCGGTACGCAAGCATATTGATGAGCTGGCCGCCAAAGATTATAAAGGCACGGTAGAAGACACCATCAGCTATGTGCTCATGTTCATGCCCAATGAGGCATCCTACATGGCCGCGGTGCAGGCGGCTCCCTCGTTGCCGCTGGATGCCTACCGCAAGAAGATTGTGCTTATCAGCCCCACCAACCTGATTATGGCCTTGCAATTGGCCTATAATTTGTGGCAAAAAGAGCGCCAAACGCAGAATGTTGAAAACATTATTGACCGTGCCACCAAGCTGTACGATAAGCTTGCCACCGTGCAGGAAAGCTTGGAGAAAGTGGGCAAGGGTATAGACCAGGCGCAGAGCGCCTACAACCAAGCCATAAACCAAATGTTCCATGGCCGCGGCAACTATGCCAAGCAGCTCAATGACCTGCGCCAAATGGGCATTTCCCCCAACAAACGATTGAAATTAAATGATGATGAAGACAATGATTAAGCTTTTGCTTCCTCTCATGGGGGTGGCGACGCTTGCTTCTTGCGTGTGCCGAGTTCAAACCGCAGAGGCTATTCGCTTGCACGGGCAGGAGTGTGAGGGGATTATTCTTAAAGGGTGGGGCAGTGGCGAGGCCGAGTTTTACCATGCCGATGGCAAGGTGTATGTAAAAGGTGTTCAAACCAAATTAGAGCGTGTAGATTGTGAGTTGGCTTATTACCAGTGCCCCTCTTTCAGAAAAGGGTATGCCCCTGTTCCCGGGGCGCCTGAGCGGGAGGTGTATGTGCAACAGCCTTTCTTTGACGCACACGCGGTTGATACCTTGCCGGCGGGCTCCCGCCCCGGCCCCGGGCGTGTGATGGATGTGTCGGCCGGGTATTATGATTATTGCTCCTCTGATACGTGGAAAAATGTTTGCCCCGACCCCGTGGTGGGACTGCGCCCCATGCAGGCCAATAGCCGTGCCTGGTATACAGCCCCCTTATCTGTATTGTCTTATGCCCTGGTAGATATTCCCGGTACCATACTCGGTTCGGCCGGTGGGGCTCTTTATATTCTTTTTTCCCCCTTTGAGTCATTTACCATGCAGTATGATGACTGGGGCTACCAAGCAGATATTCGCAAATCAGAGCAATGAAAGGGCTTTTAACAGTATTGTTCGCGGCGTTGTGTGTGTTGTCTTTTGCGTCTTGCGCCAAGAGTCATATCTCAAACATGGGGCAAGAGTACAATGGTGTAGTGCTGGAAGATACAAGGGCTTATTTCCTGTACAATGGTAAAAAGTACCTCAAAGGTCGCCAAGCTTCTTTCTGCAAAGTTATACCGGCATACAGCTTGGAGCCGTCAGAGTCCGATACCTATCGTGTGGTAGACGGCAGTGACGGCATGGTGGTGTACCGAGAACTGAAAATGATGGATGGCCGCTATCATCAGGTAGGGGAGTGGTGCCCCATGCCTATGGCCGGTGCCCGCCGTGTTGCCGTAAAAAGCCCCATTACGCAAAAATACCAAGTGAATCGCGAGAGCGCGCACGCCTCTGAGCTGACCTTGGCGAGCGAAGCCGCCAATATCATGATGCCCTCTGTGGTAGAGTTGCCGCTCTCTCTGCTTTTCTTTCTGTTCGGTAGTTCTGCGCAGCAATCTCCCGGTGAATATACAACCAATACGTATGACCCCTTACCGCAATAAAACGATGAGTAAGACACTGCTTCGCGTAGCGGGAATACTTGCACCGGCTGTCATGTTGCCCTCTTGCCTCATGACGCATCAGCGCGTTTATCATGCCGGGCAAGTGTATGAGGACGTGGCACTCTCTGCCCCTGCCGAGCGTTTCTACCGTGGGCAGGATAAATTATATGTCAGGGGAGAGCGCCGCTTCATGCGCCGCGTAACCCGCCTTTGGTGGGATGTGAAGGGGAATTGTGATTGGAAAGACCTGAGCAACGGACAGCGAGAAACCGTGTATCGGGAGCTGTCCGAAAATACAGCGGGAGAGTGGTGTTATGCCACGGGCTCTGCTTGGCAGCCCATGGATGCCACCGTGTTGACTCCTGTGCGCATGCGTGGCGGCAATGAGTTGGAGCCACTCCCGTATTATGCAACGCAATCGCAATCCACCTCGCTGTCTTGGCTTACCACCCCTGCATCCTATTTGACGGCCGTTTGTGTTGATATTCCTGTGTCGGTTGTTTGCTGGGCATGTGCCGTACCTGCCAATATGCTGTTTATTTTTCAATCTATACAACAGCAACAAACCGAGCCTGATTTACCACCCACTCCTGTTCAAGAATGAAAAATCTGTTTCTTCTTATTCCGCTTTTATTGCTTAGCTCCTGCTACACAGCCTATCACAAGCCCTTGGCTCATTTAGGCAGTGAGGGGCGGGTCGTGGTGATTGTAAAGCCTGAAAAAGGTAGGAATAATGTGAATCTGTCGGACGTGCCGACTTTATACCAAGCCGACGGCAAAGTGTATGTGGCCGGTACCCGCCGGGTAGTAAAGCCTTATTACCGCCGTTGGTATTGGTCTGTTAATGATGAGTTTTTGCTGTCAAGTAGAAGGTCTACGTTAAAACAGCACTTGCAGTTTGCTGACGAGTCTGCTGCTTGCCACGTGTACGGAGAAGTGAAATTGCAACGGCAAGATGACGGTACCTCTGCTTGGGTTCGCACGGATGACGCTTGGCGGGAGCAGTTACCGCAAGGGGCCCGCCCCTATGCGTCCGGCCATCCCTATTGCTACAGCTCCTTGTGTTTTGCGGATGGCTCACCCGATATATGGGCTACCTCTGCTGAACAAGAGGAGCCCCCGCATTCCGGTGCGCATGCCTTGTATGCCTACCCGCTGGCAGCGTTGGCTTGGTTGGCTTGTGATGCGCCTACCTATCTGCTTTTCCACATTCCCCATGCCATTGTATATCCGTTCGCGGCTGTGCAGCAGCAGGTGCCCTCGGTTCCTACCCCTATCCCTGCAAGGAATGATGAACGCTGAGGCGGAGTTGATTCGGTTGTAAACAACAGCTGTTACTCACTTACCGCAAATGCCAGCCCTCGCAACGGGGCTTGTTCCATTTGCAGACCGCGGGTGAGGGCGCGCAGCAGCTCCAGGGAGCCTGCGGCATCATACAGGGCATCATGCCAGCGTTTGCCGGGGGCCAGAGCATCTACCTGCGGGGTAAGGCGCAGGGCATCGCACACTTTTCCCAAGGAATGGTCTTTGAGGGTGGGCAGGGCTTTGCGAGCCAGTTGCAGGGTGTCCAGCCAAGGGCCGAAGCCGTGGCCGGGGAACGCGCTCAGAAAACGCATCTCGGTAGCGGGGTTATGCCCCACCACCACGCAGCCGCTGAGCAGTCGCTGAATGGTAGGCCACAGTTCGGAAAAGGTGGGGGCATCTGCCAGCATGGCGGTGGTAATGCCGTGCACCTTGGCCGCGCTCCAGCACACGGGGCGGGGGCTGTAAATGTAAGAGGTGAAACACTCGGGCGCGGCAAACAAGGTCTCTGCCCGCACAATACCTATTTGCACAGGGCAATCCGTCTCACCGGGGGCTGCCCCGGCAGACTCAAAATCAATGGCGGCAACAGGCAGCTGCGCCAGTGGGGTATCCATCAGCTGCGTACCCATGCGCGTGCTTTCTGAATCTCTTGAGAGAGCGCGTCAAAATCACAGGTCAGGAACTTGCCGTCGCGGTACAGCTCCTTGCCGTTTACCACGGTCAGGCGGTTTTCCAAACCGGTGGCGGCATAAACGATGTTGGACACGATATTGTGCACGGGCTGCATGTTGGGGCTGCTGAGGTCCAGCGCAATGAAGTCTGCCTTCATACCGGGCTCCAGTGTACCGATGTGCGGGCAGTGCAGGGCATCTGAGCCGCCGCGTGTAGCCATATCCAGCGCTGTTTGTGCCGGGCAGGCGGTGGGTTCCAGCGTGTGTACCTTTTGCAGCAGGCTTGCCACATACATCTCGCGGAACATATTTTGGGCGTTGTTGCTGGCGGGTCCATCCGTACCCAGCCCCACGGGAATACGGTAGTTGCCGAACGTGCCGATGGGGGCCACCCCGCTGGCCAGTTTCATGTTACTGGCGGGGTTGTGTACCACGGCGCAGTGCCCCTCGGCCAGCAGCTCCATATCCTGAGCATCTGCATGCACTACGTGGAAGAAGGTGCTGCCGGGTTGCAGTAAGCCCAAGCTGTTGCAGTAGGGAATGGGGCGCATGCCGTGCTCTTTCAGGCAAGTGTCCGTCTCATTCTGCGTTTCTGCCAAGTGCATGCCGAACAGGCTGCCTGTCTCCTCTGCCAAAGCATAGCATTTTTTGAGCAACTCGGGGTTGGTGGTGTAAGGGGCGTGTGGCACAACCGCTTGGCGAATACGGGGGTGGCCTTTCCATTCTTCTGCCTGTTGGCGCACCAAGTCAAAATAGGCCTCTTGGTCTTGGCAGGAGAGGGAGGGGAAAAACTGTGTGACACTCTCCCCCAGTACGGCACGCATGCCCATGTCATCCGCTGCTTTGAATACACTGCGCTCCCACATGTACATGTCGTAGAAAGCCGTGGTGCCGGTGCGTATCATCTCTGCCAAGCTGAATCGGGTGCCCAGCTCCACCAGCTCGGGGCTCAGCTTAGCCTCTTGCGGGAAGATGTCTTGCGTGAGCCAATCCATCAGCGCCTTGTCGTCAGAGTACCCACGCAGCAGGCTCATGGGCACGTGCGTGTGGGCATTGATAAGGCCGGGCATAATGGCCGCGTTGCCTAAGTCTACTCTGCGGGCATCGGGGTAGAGAATCTCCAGAATATCCGTGTGCCCCACGCAAAGAATGTGGTCCTCGCATACGGCAATGGCTCCTTGTTTGATGATGTCTCGCCCGTCATTCTGGGTGATAACGTAGTCCGCCGTATACAGTGTATCGCAAACGTTTTGCATGTAAACAATATGGGTAAAATTAATACCAGAAAGCCACGGCGCACACCAGAATGGCGGCACCCCAAGCAGCCCCGATGCCGTTGACGATGGTGTACAGCAGCGGGCGTGCGGTGAACTTCTCCATCTGGTCACGGAAGAGGTAGGGTTTACCCACCCAGAACATGGCCAGTGTCAGTACCGGGTACCACCAGCAGGGTATCAGCAGGCGTGTTACCGGGTCTTTCAAGAAAGCGGCTGTGAGCGGTACTATGGCCATCAACAGCAAAAATAACCCCAGTGCTCGCGGGAACAACAACTCTCTCTTGCGGTTGTAGTACAGCAATACACCGCAGATAACGGGGCAGAGTATCAGTAGGATATCGCGGGCTTTATTGAAGTCAAAAAGATTCATGGTCAGCGGGTTCCAATCCGCCTCCAACAGTAACAGGAAAATCCACACGAAATCCAATATCAATAATTTTTGAGCAGCCCCGGTGTGGGTAGCGGCTTGGCGCAGCGCGTTTTTAGTGGCCTCGGGTTTCAGCAGAGCCAACCCGTGCATGAGCAACAGCACCAGCCCCATTACCACCCCGGCTGTGCCGAGGGAGATTTTCTCGTATGCGTGTAGATATTGGTCGTACATGATTTTACTGCGGGCATTCTACCTGTATTACCCACGCATATCAAGCTAAAAGCAAGTCAGAGCTTACAATTTGCTCCGTAAAAACAAGTTTCATCCCCGCATAATCAGCAACTGCATGCGGATGAACTCCGCGTAAATATCCAGCGGGACAAGCTCAGTCCAATGCGAGTAGCGTAATATGTTATTGAGCAACACCTCCATATCATGTGCAAAGGGAGAGGCGTGGTCTATTTTGGGGAGCAATTCGCGCGCGGCATTCTGAATATCGCGGCGAGAGGTTTGGGAGTCTCGCTTACCGGCGCGTACCAAGTTGTCCAAGCGGAATCCCAAGCCCATAAAGTGGGCATTTTGCAGGCTGAAAGGCGCGGAGTCCACCCCCATCATGTCGTATTTGATGCAGTTGCGTATCAGCGTGAGCATCAGCTCGCACAAACTGGCGGCAGAGCCGCGCTCCCCGGCCTCCAGTAATTCATCGAGCGGTGGGGATTGAATCCTCTCGCGTGCGATATGCCAAGTATCCTCCGCATACAGCAGCTCCAGCACCGTGGCAATGAACTTGCCTCCCACGCTGGTTTGAAGTCTCGCTGTCTCCAAAAAGGCCTGCACTTTGAATGGGTCGGCCATACGCTTGAGGCGCAGGGTTTCTACCACCACCTCGCGGCGCATATCTTTCTGCGTGGCAGTATACACAACGGTATCTGCCGTTTCACGCAGGATGGAGGTGAGCATGTATTGACCACCCAGCAGCTTAGGAAGACTGTATACGGAGGATGATAACATTGTTACGTCAGCGTACTACGCCTTTGAGTCGAATCACGGGCATGTATTCCACGGCGCCGGCCCAAGCCTTGGCGGGTATGCTCAGTTCAATAGCCTCACCATTCACAGTGGCGGGTACCACGGTATCCGGTTGCCCCAGCACTTCTACTTGCACTCCTTCTGCCGGTACTTGCAGGCCATTTAAGGGGATGCTGAGTTGAATGGTGGTTTGCAGGGTGATGCCGAGTGAGGGCGCAAAGATGTTGAGGTCTGCACCGCTGCGGCTGCACATCCATCCCTCGGGCATGTGTACGGCATAGGTGGGCTCACTGCCGTAAATGGCAGAGCCGTTCACCTCCATCCACTTGCCGACTACGGTGAACACATTTACCACGGGGCGGGGGATAGAGCCGTCTGCCTTGGGGTTGATGTTGAGCAGCAAGTTACCACCCTTGGCAGAGCACTCCTCCAGCTGGCGAATCACCATAGACGGTGTCTTGTAGCGCAGGTCGTAGCGGTTGTAGCCCCACTTGTCGCCCACGGTCATGCAAGATTCCCAGTCAATGCCGGGGTAGCCTTTCTCGGGGATACGCTTTTCGGGCGTGGTGTAGTCACCGCAGCGCAGGTCAAGCTGTACGCCATCGCGAGAGGTATCGAAGCCGGAGAACGCATACAGGCGGTTGTTCATGATAACGCCGGGGTTAATCTCGCGGCACATATCCATCAGGGCAGGGGCTTTCCAGCCGCGCTCGCCGGAGGCTGCTCCCTGGGAGTAGTCCCACCACATCACGTCAATTTGACCATACTTGGTCATCAGCTCGCGTACCTGGGTGTGCAGGTAGGTTTGGTAGGTGGCGTGGTCGCGGGGAATCCCGCGCTCCTTGAGCATTTTTGCCTGATTGACGGGGTAGCACAGGTCGGGGCAAATGGTGTTGTCGTATGCCGGGTGGTGCCAGTCAATCACGCTGTGGTACAGGCCTACACGCATGCCTTGCTTGCGGGCAGAGTCTGTAAACTCTTTCACCAAGTCGCGCCCGTGGTGTTTGGCTGAGGTGTAATCAGAGGTAGGGGTATCAAACAGCGCAAAGCCATCGTGGTGTTTAGAGGTCATCACCATGTATTTGCAGCCGGCTTTCTTGGCAAGCTCAGCCCATACATCCGTACAACCCGGTGCCGGCTTGAACAGCGGCAGCGCTTCTTCGGCATAGGTCTCGGTGTCTATGCCCAAGTTTGTCTGAATCCATTCAGAACCACCTTGTACGCCCTTGAACTCACCTGCCAAGCCGGAGTACAGACCATAGTGAATGAACATGCCGAACTTAGCGTCTCGCCACCAAGCCATGCGGGCGTCGCGCTGCTCGTTTGTCTCGGTGATGGCGGCATGGTCCTCGTCCCCGGCTACGGGCAAAACCTGCTGTCCATAGGCTGACAGCGTTGCTGCTGCCGCCACTGCAAATGCGATGGATTTCATTTTCATTGCCCACATGTTAGCAAAGTATGCCCCTCATGGCAAGCAGGAAGTTTGCGTTATCCTATTATTTTACCATGATAACGTATGAAAGAAACCGCCGTGAACAGAGAATAGGATTGAACAATGCGCAAGTGTTTGCTAGAATACGGCCATGGAGATTAAAGCCCGGCAGAACCATAAGAAACCGCAGTATCCTGCTGTGGTGAAAACGGCTGCCGTGGTGGTAACCGCCGCTGCTGCTTTGGCTGTCTCTTCATGCCAAGTACGGCAACAGCAGCAACCGAGGCCTGTGGATGAAGCCCTTCTGCCCGGCTGGATTATCTCCAAATAAAAACATAACATCCAAACGAACATGAAAATTCAACCGCAACAACCGCGCAAGCCGAAGTACCCCGCTCTCGTCAAAGCCGTAGCAGCAACCGCTGTTACCGCAGCTGCATTGTCCTCCTGTCAAATACAGCAACAGCAGCAACAACAACAAATGGGCGGAGTTGCACCACTCCCGCCGGAGGGTATCATATTGGGCGGTGTTGTTGAAGCGCGATAAAAAGCGTCCCCTCAAAAATCCCATGGCAGACTCCGTATACAGCCGCATGGCCAATGCCCCTTCCGGCAGTTATGACCTCTCTTTGAGGCCGCCGGCATTCAGTGAATTCTGCGGGCAAGAAAAGGTGAAAGAGCGCCTCATGCTCATGGTTGAGGCGGCGCGTATGCGTGGCGATGTATTGGACCACGTATTGCTCAGTGGCCCTCCCGGGCTGGGTAAAACAACGCTGGCCAACATCATTGCCAATGCCGTGGGGCACAAGCTGCATACTACCTCCGGGCCGCAGATTGAAAAGGCGGGCGACTTGGCCGGTATTCTCACCAACGTAGAAAAGGGGGATGTGCTGTTTATTGACGAGATTCACCGCCTCCACCCCGCCATTGAGGAGTATCTGTACCCCGCTATGGAGGATTTCCGTCTGGATATCATTATAGACCAAGGCCCCAACGCCCGCAGTATTCAGCTGAACCTGCCTAAGTTCACGCTGGTGGGTGCCACCACGCGTGCCGGTATGCTTACGGGGCCGTTGCGCTCGCGCTTCGGGCTGGTCAACAGACTGGATTATTACTCTGCGCAGGAGCTTTGCGCTATTTTGCACCGTTCTGCCGGCTTGCTGGATATCGATTTGCAACCCGGTGGCGCCTTGGCCATTGCACGCCGCTCTCGTGGTACACCCCGTGTGGCTAATGCCCTGCTGCGCTGGGTGCGTGACTTTGCCCAAGTGAAGCACGATGGCCGCATTACCGATGCCGTGGCCCACGCCGCCCTGAGCATGATTGATATTGATGAAGACGGGCTGGATGAAATGGACAAACGCTTGCTGGAGACTATGATTTACAAGTTCAACGGTGGCCCCGTGGGCTTGTCCTCCTTGGCCGTGGCCGTGGGGGAGGATGAATCTACCATTGAGGACGTGCATGAGCCCTTCCTCATCATGCAGGGCTATATCAAGCGCACCCCGCGCGGGCGCGAAGCCATGCCCGCGGCTTACCAAAAAATAGGAGCCTTGCCCACAGGGGCCCAAGGAGAATTATCCCTCAGCTGATAGTTGATATGCACAAAATCCTCTTTACTTTGTTGGCATTGTTCACCCTGCTTACGAGTGGGTGTTATCAAATCCAAATGAAGCGTCAGGCTCGTGAGTCCAATATTGTGGT
>JAFYUT010000010.1 GCA_017549485.1 Akkermansia sp. | reverse complement strand
CATTGCGGCACGCGTGCCCGTAGTGTTCGGCCCCGATATGACCAACTTTGCGGATTTGGTGAACCTGCTGAATGCCGAGCATAGTGTGTGGCAATGTGAAAAAGAAGAGTTGGCCGCCACCATTAAGAGCATTCTCTGTGATAAAGCTCAAACCGATGCCCGCAAGGAGCGCGCCTATCGTGCCCTCAGCGTACACTCAGGCGCAACCCGCCGCAGTGTGGAGCTGGTTGAAACACAATACTCATAAACACAAAATGCTATGTCCCCAACTACCCTACCCACTGCATTGTTCTGCCTACTGCCCGCGCTGATTGCCCCGGCACAGGCTGCTGAGCAAGCCATAACATGGCAAAACATAGGCATTTATTCCCCTGCAGAGTACCGAGAAGACGCCATGCAGCTCATACTCAAGCTGCGCCCATATACAGAAGGCCAAATCTTGTGGTATGACAGCAATACTCAAGCGAAAAACAGCAAGAAAGCTCAGGAAACGGTCATAGAATTGCAACTTACCGATGAGCCCACTCATGCCTATTGTTTTGAAAACAGAGTGGTTGTATGCATCAACCGGGAAACGGCAAAAACAAATAAAGCAGAAACGCTTGATAAATTTGCAGCGGTTCTGCTTCAATGCGTGAAAAACGGCAAACTGGCACCTGTACAGCACCGCGAATTGAGAAAGCTTTTAATCAGCACTTATCAACAAGAGATTATTGATTGGAAACATATTGTCCTCATCGGCGACAATGCTCCGGAGTTGAAAGAACTCTTGCTGCGCTATACAGACGCGAAAATTGATTATCGGGAGATGCGCAAAGAATTCATTGCCGATTACCGTGGCCTGGGTGATCATTATGTGGAATTACATCTGGAGTTCGGATATCACCGATGGCATAAAGAAGAAATGCAAGCCTTTCATTTCGGAGGCTCTCGTACCGTTCCCCGAATTACAATTACCTACGTACCCCAATACAAGGAGCTGCCTACCGAAGAAGAACGCAGAGCTGCAATTCAAGCCAAAAGAGAGGCAGCAGTGCGCCGATTTGAAGAACTCTTGCAACCTCTTTTGCGGAATGGCAAGCTCGCCCCCATCAGCGTATCTGAACTGCAAAAACATTTTGAAAAATACAGTGTCAATGAATAAGTTTTGAGAAACCTCTAACTTCTACATTGCTACATCTGCTCAGAATGAGCTATCCGCTTACGCCTGCCCTCATCATTATATACAATTTTGACATATTTAGCATTTTTTAATTGAATTTGACAAGATAAGTGATAAGATGAACGCATGAGAATCACCACGTGCGCGATGATATTGATGGCAACGGGGGCGAGTGTGTTGAACGCCCAAATGCCGAATACGATTCAACATGTTCAGGTAGAAAAAGTTACCGTTGGTAAAGATAGAATTACCCGTAAGAGCATAGGCCACATGGAGGCCATCAAATCTGTGGATGTCAAGGCTGCGGTAGAGGGATTTATACAGCCGCCCTTGTTCAAAGAGGGAGACATCATTACCAAAGGCGAGCTTCTTTTTGAGATTGATTCTACACGTTATAAAGCCATAGTGCAGCAAAAAGAGGCTGCGTTGGAGCAGATTCAGGCACAGATTGTCTATGCCCAAAACCGCCAGCGCCGATTCGAACGCTTGGCCGCAGGCAATGCAACATCTGAAGAAGAGGCAGAAAGCGCCCGCACTCGCTTGGAAGAATTGAAAGCCTCTGCCGTAGAAGCCCAAGCCAACTTAGCCAAGGCAAAAAAAGATTTGGAAGACTGCACGATACGTGCAGAAATAACCGGACGTATCGGACGCATCAACTTCTCCCCCGGCAACTATATTACCCGCGGCGAATCCCTAGTTACCATCAAACAGATGGACCCCATCTACGTGAGATTCCCGCTGAGTCAATACGACGTGAACGGCATTTTCCGAGGGCCTAAAGAAATCGGTAACGTGGCCGATGTACGCTTAACCACTGCCAACGGGCGTCGCTATGACCACGCCGGCAAAGTTGCTATTGTAGACAATATTCTCACGGGCGACTCCGATACCTATACACTGTGGGCTGAGTTTGCCAACCCCGACCACATGCTCACCCCCCGCGGCATCGGCGCGCTGAATGTAGCCCTTACCGATACCCAACAGGTATGCATGGTACCCCTCACCGCCGTGCACTATGACGAAAACGGCGCATACATTTATACGGTGGATGCCGAGGGTAAAGTAGCCCGAGCCGATGCAACCGTGGGTACTATTCAAGGACGTTTGCAAACGGTGTACAGTGGCGTGAGCGAAGGGCAAACCATCATTACCGACGGTGCCCATAAGGTGCGAGTAGGCGACAAAGTAATCGGCGTGGAGGCCATACATGAAGACACTGCCGAGCAAAGCGGCCATAAGATTGAAGAATCAGCCCCCATTGCCGTAACAACAACCACAGTAACCGCCATGCAGGATCCCACCGTGCACCAGTGCCACGGTGCGCGCGTAGAAGCCATCAACCGCGTAGAGTTGCGCCCGTTGGTACAAGGCATATTGCAAGAGCAGGATTTCTAGGAAGGTGATATCGTAAAAGCCGGCGATGTGCTCTTCCGCATCGACCCGACCCGCTATCAGGCAGAGGTAGACGCCATGAAAGCACAAATAGCCAGACTTGACGTGAGCATTGCAGATGCCAAACGCAAATGCGAACGCCAGCAAGAGCTACTTAAACGCAACGCTACCAGTAAGGATGATGCAGAAAGCGTACAGGCAACGCATGATGAGTTGGTAGCCAAGCGCAAGGGTGCAGAGGCCGCCTTGATATTGGCAGAGGATGACTTATCTCGCTGCACCATCAAAGCCCCGATGGATGGCCGCATCGGCCGCGTATTCTTCTCTGAAGGTAACTATATTTCAGACATGAAGACACCGCTGGCCACGCTGGTTCAGCTCAGCCCCATTTATGTGCGTTTCTTCTTGAGTGAAAATGAAATCCTCTCCGCATACCGTACGGATGAAATCTTGAAAAACGAGGCAGAGGTAACACTTGTTACCGCCAAGGGCTCCGTACACCCCGAAAAAGGCAGTATCCATTTTGCCGATAACGTCATTAAAACCGCCACTGACACGCAAAATCTGTGGGCTGTTTTCAACAATGAGGGAGGCAAATTGCAACCGGGCGGTGTAGTCACTATTCGTGTGAACCGCAAGGGCGATATTAACCTGCCTGCGGTTGACAACACTGCCATTCTTACAGACACCAGCGGCAGATTTGTCTACACCATGAAACAAGGCCGCGCCAATCTGACCCGTGTTCTTTGCGGCAAGACGAATCCAGAAAACGGACTTACCCCCATTTTTGCCGGTCTTAAAGCCGGAGATGTCGTCATTACCGGCCCGCTGGCCGAAATTGAAGACGGAACCCCGGTAAAACAAGTTGAGAGCGCCCCCCAAACTGAAAACAAATAAGGATACAGCAACACCTAAACTTCTCTACATATTATGTTTTCACAATTTTTCATTCATCGTCCGAAGTTTGCCTTCGTTGTTTCGATTTTGATGATGCTGGCCGGTTTCTTGTGTCTGACCAAGATGCCGGTATCCGAATATCCGGAGGTATCACCGCCCACCATCTCGGTGCGCATGAACTATGCAGGCGCCAGTGCTGAAGAATTGGCACAGGTAGTAGCCGCCCCGGTGGAAGAACAGCTCATCGGTATGGATGACCTGCTCTACTTCTCATCCTCTTGCTCTAATGATGGCTCCTACTCACTTACGCTCATCTTTGCAACGGGTACGGATGACGATACGGCCATGATTAACGTATCGAACGCCATTAAAGCCGTAGAATCCAAGCTGCCGGATGACATCAAGAAGATGGGCTACAATGTACGCAAGCGCTCCGGTGATATGCTTTGCTTCTTAGCGTTCACCTGTGATGAGAACAAGATGAATATTCTTGAGCTCACCAACTGGCTGCGAATGAACGTGAAAGACCAGCTGGGACAGGTAGACGGCATCTCTGAAGCAGACGTGATGATGAGCCGCAACTACTCCATGCGTGTATGGATGAACACCACGCGCATGAGCGCCCTCAACATCACCCCGCAAGATGTAAACGAAGCTATTGCAGCCCAAAACATTCAAGCCGCCGCAGGTTCGGTAGGTTCTCAAGACGAAAGCTCATACGCCACATATAAGGTAACGGCCACGGGTCGTCTCAAGACGGTGGAAGAGTTCAGCAACATCATCGTTAAGCGTGGTGAAGATGGGCACGTTACCAAACTGAGTGATATCGCCACCATTGAGCTGGGTGCCGAAAGCAACTCGGGCTACAGCCGCATGTCTTTCAAGGATGAAAACGGCAAGTGGATTACCCAAAACTCGGTGGGTATGCGCGTGATGCGTAACAATGATGCCAACGCCATGGCAACCGTTGCCGCATTGCAAGAAAAAATGCGTGAGCTCGAGAAACTCATGCCTGAAAGCGTAACATGGAGCATGGGCTATGACCCCACCAAAGCTATTGAAGCTACCATGAAAGAGATTGCCATCACGCTGGGCATTGCCTTGTTCTTGGTGGTGTTGGTAACATACCTGTTCCTGCAGGATTGGCGCGCTACCCTCATACCGGCGTTGGCCATTCCCGTATCTCTGTTGGGCGCGTTCGTGATGCTTTACGTATTGGGCTACACCATCAACGTATTGACCATGTTCGGCCTGATTCTGGTTATCGGTTCTCTTGTGGATGATGCCATTGTGGTGGTGGAAAACGTCATGCGAATTATTGAGGAAGAAGGCCTCAGCCCGAAAGAAGCCACCATCAAGGGCATGAAACAAATTACCGGTGCTATCATTGCAACCACGTTGGTGACCATCGCAGTATATGTTCCCATTGCTTTCTACGGCGGTATGGTTGGTGTGATTTACACCCAGTTCTCGGTGACCATGTGTGTGGCACTGTGCATCTCCACATTCAACGCTCTCACACTGTCCCCTGCTCTCTGTGCGCTGATTCTTAAGCCAAAGGGCAGCAAGAAAAACAAGCTCGCCGAGTACATTTTCCGGCCCTTCAACTGGGTAATGGATAAGAGCAAGGCCATTTACCTTGCGGGCTCGGGGCTGCTGGTACGCAATGCTTGGCTCACGGTGCTGATTCTTGGTGGAGTTCTCTATGCCAACTATACTTACTATTCCGGTACCCCCAAATGGTGGAATGAGTTATGGACGAGTGAGGAACAAGGCAAAGCGGCCCCCCCTGCTGCCAAACAGCAGAAATTGAGCAAATTTGCCCCCATGAACCTCCTCACCCCGGATATGATGAAGAGCTCATTCATACCCACAGAAGATAAGGGTGCCGTGTTCTGTATGGTGAACTTGGAGGGTACTGCCACCGCAAAACAGCGTACCGACAAGGTAATTCATCAGATGGAAGAACGCATTAAGCAGATACCGGGCGTACGCATGATTTCCGCGCAGAGCGGATTCAGCTTTGCCTCGGGCTCCGGTGAGGGCACCGGCATGGTCATTGTGCAGCTTGCCCCGTGGGATGAACGCCTAATGGAAGATTTGTCCGTATCTGCCATTGCAGCCAAAATCAATGAAAAATGTGCCGATATTCCCGAAGCCTCAATCATGGCAGTAACACCGCCCTCCATTCAGGGGCTCGGGTTGTACGGCGGTGTCTCCATGGTGCTTGAGGCACGAGGCTCTGCAACCCCCAAAGAGTTGGGCGATATGGTAAAGGAGGTCATTAAGCGCCTGATGTCTCGCAAAGACCTCATAGCCCGAGCCAACTCCGAATACAACGCCGAAACCCCGCAAATTCACCTTGAAATCGACCGAGCCAAAGCTCAGTCACTCAAAATCCCTGTACGCTCTATCTTCAGCACCTTGCAAAGTGTGATGGCCTCCTCCTATGTGAACGACTTCACGCTGGACGGCTTCAACTTCAAAGTGAAGATTCAAGGCGATGCCCGAGACCGCCGCACAGCAGACGATATTCTCAATCAGTGGGTTCGCAATGAAAATGGCGTAATGGTTCCGCTCTCAGCTGTGTGCAAACTGTCCTACCGCATGGGGCCGTCTACCTACGGACGTTTCAACCAGTACATGAGTGCAGATATCAATGTGACCCCCGCCCCGGGCGTAGGCTCCGGTCAGGTTATGGATTTCATCGAGCAAACGCTGGAAGAAATCAACAAGGAGGAACGCAGCAAAGGGCTTGACCGCCAGTGGAAAGCGGAGTGGAAGGACTTGTCCTACCAAGAGCGCCAAAACGATGGCAAAATCGGTATTCTTATCGGCTTAGCCATGTTGTTCTCCTACTTCTTCTTGGTTGCACAGTATGAAAGTTGGACCACGCCCATTCCCGTTATGTTGTCAGTATCAGTGGCAACGCTCGGTGCTTTTATGGGTGCACAGCTCTGCAATCTGACGCTCTCCATCTATGTACAGTTGGGTATTCTGATGCTCATCGGCCTCTCCGCCAAAAACGCCATTCTTATGGTAGAGTTCAGCAAAGAAGACCATGAAATTGCCGGCAACCCGGTTAAGGAGGCCGCCCTCAATGGCGCAAGTATGCGCTTCCGCGCCGTGCTCATGACAGCCATCTCCTTCTTATTCGGTGTATGGCCCATGGTAGTGGCAACCGGCTCCGGTGCTGCCAGCCGCCAGGAAATCGGCATCACCACATTCAGTGGCATGACGCTGGCAACGGTATTCGGCATCTTCCTTGTACCGGGTATTTATTCCATCTTTGCCCGCATGCGAGACTGGACAGCCGAGAAAATCGGCATGCGTCGCAAAGCAAAAGAGAGCTGACAGACTCCCCTTTTTATAACGTATCAAGCGGTGTTACTCATACTGAGCAACACCGCTTTTTGCTTTATCATCCAAATATCATATAAATAGCATACTTAGCACTTGCGGTGGAAGTCAAAAAATGATAGTATGCCCGCATGAACGCAGTTCGTGCACTCATGATATCGGCAACGCTGCTCGGCAGTGTTGTAATCGCTCAAGATGCCTTCCCCTTTGACACCGGAAGCACGTCACAGGGCTTCGGCGGGTTCGGTTTCGGCCCGGCAGCTCAGCAGCAGGAGTTTTACACCATCTCCGGCAAGGCCAGTGTTACCTCTTATAAAGCGGGAGAATCCTTTTATATAGCCCTCAACGGTAAGATAGCCGAGACATACCATGCCTATTGGCGCAATCCAGGCAGTGTAGGTGAGCCAATCACCGCCACACTCAACGCGCCCGAAGGTTTTAAGGTAGAAGGCCCTTATTGGGAAGTCCCCCACCGCGTAGCCGGAGAGTTCAGCACGGCATATTCATACGAAGCTCCTATTGCCGTTTGGAAAGTTACCCCCGAGGCCAATGCCCCGCAGCAAGCAGAGTTCTCTATCGTAAGCTCTGCTCAAACCTGCAACGACATGGGTTGCAACCCTGCCGAAGAAAAAACAGCCACGGTAAGTATCTCTGCCGGCGATGGCTCTGCCAACTCGGAGTGGGCCGCAGAAGAAACCAAGGTTGAAACGCTGGGTGATACACCTGTAACCGTTACTGCCACACAAACGGCACAGGCCGTTACCCTCACCATCAGCGGAGTAGACAACATCAACACAGCCTACTTCTTCTCCGAAGACAACAGCATCTCACCCACGGCTGAGCAAGAGCTGAAAAAAACGGACAGTGGCTATACCCTCACCCTGCCCCGTAATGACAACAGTGACTCCATGCACCCGGCCAAGGATGTAACACTCGTAGGGCAAGAGCTTAAAACGCTGCAAGGTATCCTCACCTTAGACGGCAAGCACAGCACAGTTAACGTCGGGTTTGATGCCGTTACAACAACAGCCCCGGTTGCCGAGCCGCAACAATCTCTCAAGGAGCATCCTGATTACCCCTATTACCTGTATGCAGCATTGATGCTCCTGCTGGGTTGCACGGCATTTTTGACGTTCGGCAAGGTAGGCGGAGAAAAGAAGCCTTACATCCTTATTCCTTTCTACGCAGGCTCTGCTTGGATGCTCTCCGAATACATGGGTATGAGCATGGCCGCTGCTCCTATGGGGCTTTTCATCGCGATCACCTGCTTCCTTGCCGGTTTCTGGGCTATCAGCCACTGGTGCACTCGCGGTACTTCCGTAAAAGGCAAGCTCATCGGTGGGCTCTGTGGCCTGCTTCTTATCAGCTCATTGGCCTACACCGCTTGGCCGCGTGCCGAAGAAAGCGTATGGAAACAGTGGAGCCCCGAGCAGATGGCGCAAACTCTTTCTGAAGGTAAACCCGTATATGTGGACTTCACAGCCACTTGGTGCGCCACTTGCCAAATGAACAAAAAAGTGGCATACACTGAGGATGTTCTCAAAAAGTTCGCAGATAACGGGGTGGTATTGATGAAAGCCGATAAAACAAATCCCAACCCGGATATCGATACAGAAATGCGTCGTTTGGGACGCACTCAAGTACCTGTAAACGTACTGTATGTGCCCACCGAGACTACCAAAAACACGCCGGAAAACGTGCGCTACTCCATTACAACCGAGCTTTTCGGGCCTGATTACCTGTCTGAATTCATTGATAAAACCATCAATGATGTAGCCATGGATACCCCCAAGGAGGATATGGGCTTCTGGAAGGTGATTGCCTTCTTGTTCATCGGTGGTTTTATTCTCAACTTTATGCCCTGCGTGTTCCCCGTTATCGGGCTTAAAGTCATGAGCTTTGTCGAGATGGGTGGCGGTAGCAGAGCCAAAGTATTGCTGCACTCCATGGCTTTCGTGCTCGGCATCTTGCTCAGCTTCTTGGCGTTGTCCGTTCTTCTGTTGCTGTGCTTCCCGGCCGGTGAACGCAGTTGGGCCGTGTGGATGCAAAACCCGTGGGTGGTATATGGCATTGTATTGTTGCTGCTTGTTCTGGGCTTGAGCATGTTCGGGCTGTTTGAGATTGGCGTGGGCGCCACCGGTGCCGGTCAATCCCTGCAAAACAAAGAAGGCACACTCGGCTCATTCTTCCAAGGCATTTTCATCACCATTGTAGCCACCCCGTGCAGCGCCCCCTTCTTGGGTTCGGCCATGCCGCTGGCGCTTGCTCTGCCCGATGGACAAATGGTGCTTGCCTTCTGCTTCATGGGCTTAGGCTTGGCATTCCCCTACATTCTTTTGGGTGCATTCCCCAAACTGATTGCATTCCTGCCCCGTCCCGGCGCTTGGATGGAAACGCTTAAAAAAGCACTTTCCTTCCTGTTGTTCGGTGCAGCCGCTTGGATTCTTTCCGTTTACCTTGCCATGTACACCGGCACCGTATTGCTCCTCATGCTCGGCATGATTCTCATCTGCTACGCATGCTGGATTTACGGCAAATGGTGCCCCATGTACATGAGCACGAAGACTCGCATCTTCGGTCTTATTGCGGCGCTTATTGCCCTTGCCGGCGGTGCCGTGCTCACCATCCCTGCTGCGGCTGCCCAAGAGCAACCGCAGACAGAGCAAGCCCCTGCTGCCACACCTGCTGCTGACTCAGCCGTAGAGGAAGAAGAAGAGGCTGACGATGAGGAGGAAATAGACGACGAAGAAGACGCCGTTGCCGAAGAGGAAGAGGAGGAAGAAGAAGCCCCCGCTGACGAGGAAGAATCAGAGGAGTAATTCCCCCTCATACGTACAAGTTTACGCCCGCCTTTGCAAGCAAGCAGAGGCGGGCGTTTTGCTGAGATAAAGAAAAGAAACAGAATGAATTATTGCTTGTTTTGCAGTTTTTTCAACAAATCAGCCCATGCTCGTATTTCGTCTGCATAAGCATCGGCATCTTTTTCAAAAAGATAACGTATCAAGGCATCAATAGCCGGAATATAATCCTGACCTGCCGCCAAACGCAACAAGGACTCACCTTTCTTTTCATCTTGAGACAAATCACCGCCTACAAGGTACATCAAACCTATAAGGTGCTGCGCACGCGGATCACCGGCTTCGGCAGAGCGTTGATACCATTCGATAGCTTGAGGCATAGAGGCAGATTGCCCTAGCTTTCCATCCTGAAAAATCGTACCCATTGTGTAAGAGGCAACAGCCACAACAGAAGCACGCTTAGATGTAGCAGCCATGCGCAGCAGAGGCAGAGCATCGGGATTACTCTGTTGCAGGAGAATACGGCCGAGTCGGTATTGAGCCTCAGGCACGCCGGCTTGTGCTGCCTGATGCAGATAAGGGATAGCCGCATCGGTTTTCTTATCTTGCATGAGGATAAAACCACAGTAGTACTGAGCATCTGCACTACCTCGTTCTGCCGCCAGAGAATACAACTGCAAGGCTTTTTGTCTGTCTTTTTTAACAGCACCATCACGAGAACCCTCCAAATACACACCGGCTAAATCAAGAATAGCGGGGAGATATCCGGCATCGGCAGCCTGTGTTAACAGAGCAAAAGCTCCGGCGTAATCGGGGCTCTCAAGCTCAGTAGCAGGTTTCAACAAGCGTGCAGCACGCTCATACATTTGCTGCGGGGTAAGCGCTTCTTGAGCAAGAGGCTCCTCACTGCAAGATATTGCAAACAAGGCAAAAGAAAGCGGCAACAGAGCGGTGAAATGAGTTTTCATAAATCTCTGTTGCCGTTGAAACGAAATTCGGGGAAAAAGAATCACCCCTTGTAGCTGTCAACCAGCGCGTGGGTCCGCTCATGCACCTTAGCCACACGAGCCTTAAGCTGAGCCTTATACTCCTCCTTATCGGGCATCGGGCGACGAGCCACACCGGAGATAACGGCGGCCTCTGCAATGGCGGGGGCAAGATACTCAATCATGCGCGGGTCAAAGGGCTTGGGAATCACATAGTCATGCCCGAACTTGAGCGGTACACCGCCGTTGGCATCTACCACGCACTGCGGCACCTCCTCACGGGCAAGATCTGCCAGCGCACGTGAGGCGGCAATCTTCATGGCCTCATTGATGCAGGTGGCCTGCATATCAAGAGCAGCGCGGAACATGTAGGGGAAGCAGCTTACATTGTTCACCTGGTTGGGCCAATCACTGCGCCCGGAGCCCATGATGCAGTCGGGGCGGGCAGCCTTGGCATCTTGGTAGGTGATTTCGGGGTCAGGATTAGCACAGGCGAAGATAATGGGATTGGGAGCCATGCTCTTCACCATCTCAGGCTTCAACAAGCCCTTCTTAGAAAGGCCAAGGAAAATATCTGCCCCCTGCAAAGCGACCTCAAGGGTGCAATCCTCGCTCTGAGCAAACATAGCCTTGGTGGGGTGCAAATCTAAGCGTCCTGTATGAATAAGACCCTTAGAGTCAAACATGTAAATATTTTCACGACGAATACCCAAGGCCATGTAGAACTTGGCACATGCAATACCGGCAGCACCGGCACCGCATACAACACACTTCATGTCTTGCAGCAGGCGTCCGGTAAGGTGAGCCGCATTCAACAGAGCGGCACCGGAGATAACCGCCGTACCGTGCTGGTCATCATGGAAAACCGGAATATTCATTTCCTCTCTCAAACGCTGCTCCACGATAAAGCACTCGGGGGCTTTAATATCCTCCAAGTTAATGGCGCCGAAAGTGGGTTCCATCGTCTTGATAACTTCGATAAGAGTCTCGGGCTTCTTGATATCCAGCTCAATATCAAAGACATCTACGTCAGCATAAATTTTAAACAGCAGGCCTTTACCTTCCATCACAGGCTTGGAGGCATGGGCGCCAATGTTGCCTAAGCCCAACACGGCAGTACCATTGCTGATAACGCCCACAAGATTACCACGGCCGGTGTAAAGTGTAGAAGCCATTGGATCCTCGGCAATGCGCAAACAGGGTTCTGCCACACCGGGTGAATAGGCCAGAGTCAGGTCGTCTATGGTGAAACAAGACTTGCAGGGCAAAACCTCAAGTTTGCCCGGACGGGGTTCCTCATGATACTGCTGTGCTCTTGTTGCTAAATCGTTACTCATGGTGTTACAGATTTGCTGGGTGAGCAGGTATTATACGCTTTTTCTTTCAACTTGCAAGAGCATAATTAAAAGAGCAAAACAAAAATCGCGTCAGCCATGTACAATTTGCACCCCTTTGACACAGCCTTCACCCAGCACGGCATTCAAGACTTTTATCAACTGGGCCTTACGCTGCGTCAACTCATAACGCACAGCCGGATGCGCGGTGCGTATGCGTGCTTTACCATTGGCTATTGTCAGCAATTCTGCGCGGCAGGATAAAAAATCTCCCGCAGCTTTACGCCACGCATCGGCCAACACTTCGGGCGCAAACTCGGCCGCAGTAACACCGAGCTTTTCTACCAGTGATACCAATACGGCATCAATACCGCGCACATTGGAATCTACCGACATTGCCGGCAGAATGCCATAAAAATCAGACATCATTTGCCCCTGCTCTCGCTCGGTGCGCGACATGTAACGAGCCGGACGCAGCGTACCATCCTCGGCCCGCATTTCACAATAACGCGGGGTAGCCCCTTTCTCACATGCGGGTATAGGGGTATCAGGCAACACGGGTTCAACAAGACCGCGCCTGCGCTTTTTGCCTCGGGGTGATGACATCAGATAACAAACCGGTTCCGGCGGAAAGCGCCACCGGAACCGGCTGAAGAATAGTGTTGATAATATGCTTTACTCACCGTCATCACCGATGGCCTGCACGGGGCAATCAGCCATGGCAGACTCACAGGCCTCTACGCCTTCGTCTGAATCGGGCTGGTTGTACACGATGGAATTGCCGTCTTCATCCTCTTGGAAGTAGTCAGGAGCATTGGCAATGCAAAGGCCGCAGGCGATGCAGTTGGTGTCTACATAGAACTTGCCGGGGACGTTATTCTCGTTTTTCTCGTCGATTTCTGCCATAATGTGTATGAGGGGATGTTCTGTAATCCGACACTATTTTTACTGATTTTTCGCAGAATGCAATCTTTTTTTGTTGCAAGTACGCATTTTTCGGTACAAAATAGGCGCATGCAAGAAGAAAAAGAGCGACAGAAGAAAAGTTTCCTCAAAAGAATCGGTATTTTTAATTTGATTTGCATCACCGCATTCATAGGCAGCTTGCTTGTCGCAGCCGCAGCCGTAGCCTACATGTACAAAGATGTACGAACCCATCAACACGGAGAACACTGTCAGCAACTTCCATGGGTTGGGCACGAGATTGTAATTTCTGATTTTCAGTGCGGTTGGATGGATGTCTCTCAAAACGCATGGATGAAAATGAACGGCATTTCCAAAACACCGTTCATCATGCTGACCCTCGGAGAGTGCTCGGGGAGTGGTACCCTGTACATTCAATTCAAAAATGATAAAGGCAACAACGTAGGGTCTCCCGTAACCATGTTGTACAGAAACGGTCAATTTGAAAACGTAGACCGCCAGTATTATGCAGCCTCCGGGCAGAAGGCCAAAGCATACGGATTCCCCGTTTTCAGCGGCACGAATCTCGTCAGCCCGGAAGACCAGTTCTTGGCACATTGCATCAACGACCGTAAAAAACCGTGGCTGGTAGAAATCAGCTACTACCCGGCCTCCGGCACCGGAACGGGCGGCAGACTCACGCTCGGCTACACCACGATTTCTAAAGAATTGCATCAGGAGCAAAAGTAAAATGAATACACCTGAACCGGCAGAGGTACCTGCCACTAAGAAATCCAAACGCAGTTGGCTTGCATGCCTCATCAGCCTGTTGAGTGGCGGCATCATGGCGCTGGCTTTTGCGCCGTATGATATAAGTTTTATCGTATGGGTGGGACTACTGCCCATTTTAACGGTATTGTGGTGTGGTCCTGCCAAGTTTTGGCGCGGCTTTTTCATGGCGTGGCTATACGGCATGGGCTGGTACGGCGTGAGCTTTTGGTGGATTCACGAGGTAGGTTATGTGTTTAACATACCGCTGTGGTTATTCATTTTGATAGCGTTTTTACCGTTGATGGCGGTATACTCAGCCATGCTGGGGCTTTGGGGTGGATTAACGGCCACGGTGCTGCGCCCGAGATTCACTCCCTCCCCCGACACCACCGGGATGCGCCCGGAAAAGCAAAAAGAGGCGTGGGGCACATGGGCTTGGCAGGACACCCTCAGCACGCTCTACAGCGCAGCAGGCGTTGCCGCCACCCTTGTTTGCGTAGAGTGGATGCGCTCCAGCGGCACGCTGGCTTTCAGCTGGAACACCTTAGGCATGGGTATGTACCACGGGTTATCGTTGGTACAATGGGCAGAGTTTGTAGGAACCACGGCCCTGTCATTCATACCGGCATTCGTGGCCGTCATTCTGTGGGGAGCAGCTCGCCGCTCGTACTTGTATTTCAAGGGAGCAAAACGCCACTGCCATATCTGGGATTTCTACGGCACCATGATTGTGCTGTTTATGCTGTTTTTAGGGGGCTTGTTTATCTCCAAATCGTACTCTCAGAATGCTATGTTGCGCAGGGATTCTACCCTGGCCCTTCCCGTGCTGGCAGTACAAACAAATAAAGACCAGAAAGAAAAAATCTCTGAGCGTCAGCGTGGAATTCACGACTTCAATGAAGCCCTGCTGAATACAACGGTTCAGGCGGCACAGGAGGTATTGCAAGCGCAAATGAAAACGGCGCAGGAAAACAAGGAGCACCTTGCATTCCCCATCCACCAACCGGCATGGATTATCTGGCCGGAAAGCGCACTCACTTTCGATTTAAGCAAAGACACGGCAAAGAATCAATTGTTTACGGATGACCGCCCCGTGCAATTGAACACCCGCCAAGAAATGCGGATGTATAACTACATACGGTATCAGCAAGACCTTGCCACGCAATTTACAGAACAGGCACTCCCGGCATTGCGTGAGCAACTGGGCTTGCCCGTTGTCTTAATCAGTGGTGTGGATGAACACCGTTTTGTACCCACTGAAAACGGGGCTCTCAAAATCGAAGGCATGCTCAACTCTATGGTGTGTATGAGCGGCACCGACATCAACACGATGCAATCTGCAGCCAAACAACATTTAATGCCTTTCGGTGAGTATATTCCGCTGGCTGACTCTTGCAAATGGATTCAAGATACCTACACCGAAGTAACGGGTACTCAAGTGGGAGACGGCATCCACCCCGGCAGTGGTAGCGAGCCGATGCTTACCCCGGTACCCGGTAAAGGAGAAACAGTAGGTATCATCCCCGCGGTGTGCTACGAAGATACCGTAGGCTCCGTATTGACAAAGTTCGTACGCAAGGGACCACAGGTGATTGTCAACATATCCAATGATGCATGGTTCCGCCACTCCGCCTGCGGTGCCCAGCAAGCCCGCAATGCGGCTTTCCGCTGTATTGAATTGCGCCGTCCCATGGTGCGCGCTGCCAACATGGGATACTGCTGCGCTATTGCCCCCAACGGTGCCGTGATTGATGCGCAGGAAACCCCGCATGAATCCGGATACAGCTTTGCCGTGCTCCCGGTAGACCGCAACGCAGGCTTCACGCTCTTTGCCATTGCCGGTGATTGGGCCGTGTTTGTTTGCCTGCTCATCTTGATGGCCGAACTTATCGTTTATTTTTTGCGCAAAAAACTCAATGCCTGAGAAATCCTGACACGGGCACCTCATTGTAACGTCCCGTTCAATCGCGGGACGTTTCGGGGATATCGTCCCAGCAAGTAGTGTAACACCGAGAGAGGAACTCTTTATGCCAAGGGGTAGATTTGCCACGGTTGGCAAAGCCTATATTAAGCCCGTTTTGCTGCAGTTTGTCCAACACCTGCATCAATTTATCGGGGCCTACGTTGGGATGCTCAAAAGTAGGTTGCACAAGATGCACCTCTTCCAGCCCTGCCAAGAGCACCCCCACTTTTTTATACTCATACCCGGTGCGATAAATGTTCTCCAGAAGCGAGGTAGCGTAATGGGTAAACACCCGCGTATCATCCGTATAGCAAGGTAATTCTATCCCTTGGTGAGCTGAATACAGATTATCAGTCTCGTTGAAACGGGAGGTGCGTAAAATCACGAAAAGTTGAGAGGCCATCAAGCCCTCGCTTCTCAAAATACGCCCGGCTTTTTCAACAAAGCGGCACAATGATTCCCGCAGGGTAGCTATATCTCTAATCCCCTCTTTGAGGGAGCGAGACACCATCACTTGCCCACGTACGTTATGCTCATCTGCATCAGAACACGATACACCACGCAGCTCAAGAGCTAAACGCTCACCATGTACCCCGAACTCTTTGCGCAGCCATGTTAAAGGGGCTTCTGCAAGCCCCGCAGCCGTGCGAATACCCAATGAATGCATGCGCGGTGCCAATTTACGCCCTACCCCCCACACATCTTCTACCGGGGAAGCCTGTAACACCGGTAACCATTGTTCAGGGGTACTTAAATCACACACCCCTTGCATCTGCGGCGTATGTTTAGCGGTTTCATTAGCCAATTTGCAAAGTGTTTTCGTGGGAGCAATCCCTACGCTGACAGTCACCCCCGTCCAACGGCGTATTTTTTTGCGTAGTTCACGGCAAAAGGAGGCCCAATGCCCGGCTTCGACCTTGGCAAAAGCCTCATCTATACTGTATTGGTGCGTTTCCGGCAACGATTCCTCCAAAATACGCATGATTCGCTCCGACAAATCGCTGTATAACGAAAAATTGGCAGAACACACCACAGCATCAGCAGAGGCCAAGCGCTCCTTGCATTTAAAATACGGCTCGCCCATGGCAATGCCCATAGCCTTAGCCTCGGGACTACGTGAAATAACGCACCCATCATTATTAGACAACACTACAAGCGGTCTGCGCCGCCAATCGGGCCGAAACACCTGCTCACACGAGGCGAAAAAATTATTGCAATCAAATAGCAGGTACATGTTGAGAATAACCGTAAAACAACCGTGGCGGATGGAGCATAGCCTATCCGCCACGGTATCAAAATCGCAATATGCGGATAAAGATTACAACCCGAGTTTAGCCGTAATGATTTCCGTAACCAGCTTGGGATTCGGCTTGGGATTGCTGTTTTTCATCACCTGCCCGGTGAGAGCGTTGATAAGCTTCATGTTACCCTCTTTAATACGGGCAACTTCATTGGGGCTGTTGGCAATCACCTGCTCTACCAAAGCCTCAAGAGCGCCGGTATCAGCCTTCTTGAAGCCGAGAGATGCAGCAGCGGCGGCAGCTGTCATTTCCGGATTCTCCCACAACACAGCCAGCACATCTTTAGCCTGATTCGTAGAGCAAATACCATCTTCTACTACATCTACCAAGCCTGCAAGTGTAGCAGGTGCTACCGGGCAATCCTGAATCTCTATTTCTTTTTCAGCCAAAACAGGCGGTAAGGTATTGATAAGCCAGTTGGCAACCTTGCGCGGAGCCTTGGAGGCTGCGGCAGCGGTCTCAAAATACGCGCACAGTTGGGCATCTGCCACCAGCGTGTTGGCATCTGCCACGGGCAACCCATATTGCTCCATCAAGCGTTTTTGGCGGGCATCCGGCAGCTCAGGCAGCTCTTGTTGCATCTTCTCTACATACGGAGCTGTATGCACGGGGATGAGATCCGGGCAAGTGTGGTAGCGGTAATCGTGAGCGTTTTCTTTCGTACGCATCACAATACTTTCTCCCAAATCATCATCCCAACGGCGGGTGGACTGCACTTGGGCAATACCCATATCAAGCTCCTCTGCCTGGCGGGCAATTTCATAAATAAGCGCGCGACGGGCAGCAGACATGGAGTTGATATTCTTCATCTCAATCTTGGCGCCTAACTCTTTTTGGCCTTTGGGACGCAATGATACGTTCACATCGCAACGCATCTGCCCTTTTTCCATATCGGCATCCGAGATACCACCGCAAATGAGAATTTGCTGCAAGCTCTTCAGGTAGGCGTAGGTTTCATCAGGGCTGGTCAAATCGGGCGCAGATACAATCTCCATCAAGGGTGTACCGCCTCGGTTGTAGTCCACGAGAGAATAAGTACCATAGTGAGTCAGCTTGGCTGCATCTTCCTCTAAATGAATGTGATCAAGCTTCACAGTACGCACCACGGCGCCATCTGCCTTTACTTTGGAATCCGGGGGGAACGCCCATGAATACAGCGGCACCTCACCACCGATGCACAGCGGCAAATCCAGCTGGCTGGTCTGGTAGTTCTTGGGCATATCGGCATAGAAATAATTTTTACGATCCCACTTAGAAACAGGAGGCGTAGAGCAACCCAGCATCAACCCGGTAAGTACGGTACGCTCAATCGCATATTCATTCAACACCGGCAGGGCACCGGGCATGCCCAAGCAAGTGGGGCACACATTCGTATTGGGCTCATAACCGAACCCGGCTTTGCATGAGCAAAACATCTTGGTTTCGGTCTTAATCTGGCAGTGTACTTCCAGGCCTATAGTAACAAGATAATCAGATATGGGCATTTTTATATACTGTGTTTATTTTGAAGTGGTCGCGTTTTCTTGTAACGCCTCATCCAAATCGGAGTGAAAAGAATCATCAAATACTTCGTCAAAGAAGTGATAATGAGTATCAGCCAAGCTGCGGAATACACTCTCTAAGGCGTCGGAAAATTGGTCGAAATCAGTCTTATGGTACCCGGGCAGTGAGGCGATACGCACAATCTCGGAGCGTATTCCCCAAAGCAAGGGCTCTATGGGGGCGTATGCCTTGCGCGCACGTTTATCAGCAGCCGGGGAAAACTCGCGGTTCTGCACAGCGGTTGCAGGCAGCAATTCATTCAAACTCTCCGAAAGAGCTTGCAGTTTAACCGCAACATCTCCGGCGGTACGTGCATCTTGCACGGCACGCAATGCCTCCAGCAATGCTTTATCCGGCTCCACCAATCGCTTGAATCGCGCCAATTCTCCCCGCACCTCGGACTCCGTCAAATGCGGCGCAGGCTCATCCAAAAAGTTGACATAATCATCCGTAAACATACCGACATGAACGGCATAGCGGAACTCAACAATGAGTTTGTCTGAACCGAAACAGCGCATCTTGCAAAGGCTGTCAAACTCATCCGTCAATTCATCCAGAGAATCGGCCAGATTCTCCTGCACATCGGTAAGCAGCTCTACATCTTGCCCCCCTTCATTGTACATCTGCTCCGTCAATGTAATGGCGCGCTCTATTGAGGCTCGGAAAGTAGGGGCAGCAGTATCTGCCTGTTTTTTGTTTGAAACGGATGAAAGCAAAAACCACATATCGTGGCACAGGCTCACCAATTCTCGGCCGCAATCATATTGCACGCGCACCTCAGCACTATTGGCATCCACAGTGCTACCCAATGCATCGGCAGCCGGTGCAGCAACACCGGGTACACTCATAAGCAACGCTGAGAGAAGCCGAGATTTCATAACAGCCACCACATTATACTATAATTTTGCCATATTTCAAGGCACTATTCACTTGCGCACCAAAAAAGTTAGCTGAAATCCGGTGCAGAAGACACGTTTTCTCCTTGTCAATTCATGACAGATGATATATACTTTTTGCGCAATTTTCTCAGACCATGGATTTCAGAACATATCTTCGCCACCATCCCGATAAAAACGGCTTCTACGGCCGCTTTGGTGGTGCGTATCTCCCCGCTGAACTTGAACCCGCTTTCAAGGAGATTACAGAAGCCTACAACAGCATCTGCCACTCTGCGCAATTCATTAATGAGTTGCGCCGTATTCGTAAACAATTTCAAGGGCGCCCCACCCCGGTTTACCATTGTGAGCGTCTCTCCAGGCTCAACGGCGGTGCCCAGATTTATCTGAAACGCGAAGACCTCAACCACACGGGTGCCCATAAACTTAATCACTGCATGGGCGAGGGATTGCTGGCTAAGTTCATGGGCAAAAAGAAGATTATTGCCGAAACGGGCGCAGGCCAACATGGCGTGGCACTTGCCACTGCAGCCGCCTACTTCGGTTTAGAGTGCGAGATTCACATGGGCGAGGTGGATATTGCCAAGCAAGCCCCCAATGTGACACGCATGAAAATGCTGGGTGCCAATGTGGTATGTGTCAAACACGGGCTTAAAACGCTTAAAGAAGCCGTAGACTCCGCATTCGAGGCCTATCAGCGCGATTACAAGACGGCTATTTACTGCATAGGCTCCGTGCTGGGCCCGCACCCCTTCCCCATGATGGTGAGAGATTTCCAGATGGTTGTTGGATATGAGGCTCGTGAGCAGTTCATTGAGATGACAGGTATTATGCCTGACATCGTATGCGCCTGCGTGGGCGGTGGCTCCAACGCCATGGGCATGTTCCCCGCTTTCTTGGATGACCCGGTGGATATCTACGGCGTAGAACCGCTCGGCAAGGGTGAAAAACTGGGTGACCACGCTGCCTCTATGAGCTTTGGCGAGGAAGGCATCATGCATGGATTCAACAGTATTATGCTCAAAGATGAAAACGGTGAGCCGGCACCCGTATATTCCATTGCCAGTGGCTTGGATTACCCCTCTGTAGGCCCCGAGCATGCTTACCTGCGCGACATAGGCCGCGTGAAATACGAGAGCGTATCCGATGACGAAGCGGTGGACGCATTCTTCAAACTCTCTCGCTATGAGGGTATCATCCCTGCGCTTGAAAGCTCACACGCCATTGCCTTTGCCATGCGCAAGGCCAAAGAGATGGGAACCGGAGCCATCCTTGCTAACTGCTCCGGCCGAGGTGATAAAGATGTAGACTACATTGCAGAACATTACGGCTACGGCGAGCAATTTAAGTTCTGATTTGCCCCGGTATCTTTCCCCTTGCCCCGATACTCCCTCAGTATCGGGGCTTTTTCAGTATAAAAACTCGGCCTCTCTGTTTTTTTGCTCGCCATAACCCTAGTTTTATAATATAGTTTAAATATGAAGACGCGATTGCTCACGATGCTGTCGGTTCTCTTGGCCACCATGGCACAAGCAGAAATCAAAACAGATGCCATCTATGCAGACCACATGGTGCTGCAACAGGGAAAACAGATACCCATCACCGGCACTTGCGACGGCAAGGGTGAAATTACCGTTAGCTTTAATGGCACAACGGTAGAGGGCAAGGTAAAAAACGGCAAGTGGAGAGCTATGCTCCCCCCCATGCAGGTAAATGCAGAAGGTCAAGACCTTACCATAACTCAAGGAAAAGACAGCTTGGTCATTAAAGATGTGCTTGTGGGTGAGGTGTGGATTGCCTCCGGGCAGTCTAACATGCTGTGGAGACTCAACCAGACTGGCGACAGAAACTCCCTGCAAGAGGCAGAAACACCGTTGTTCCGATTCTATCACTCAGAGCCGCAGGTTCATACAGCAGCAAAAGCATACGATGAAAGATTGCAGAACATTCTCAAAAACAAAGAGATGTATACCGGTAGCTGGAGCTGCAATACCCCGCAAGACCGCCAGCGCATGAGTGCGGTTGGCTACTATTTCGGCCGTGAGCTGCAAAAACACTTGGATAACACCCCTGTGGCTGTGGTGCATGCCGCTTTAGGTGGCTCGGAAATGATGGCATGGATGCCCCCTGCCGTGCTCAAGAAAAATTACAAGGATTGCCTCACAGCCAAGTGGTTGGAAAGCCGCTATATGTCTGACTGGGTACGCGGCCGAGCCCGCCAAAACATAGGCAAAGAACTCAATGCCCCCCATCCCTACAAACCGGCTTACCTGTTTGAGACCGGCATAGAGCCGTGGGTAGACTTCCCCGTGGCCGGTGTGATTTGGTACCAAGGAGAAAGTGACGCAGAGATTCAGTCGGAACGGCAAAACTACGAGCTGCTTTCAGACCTGATTAAAGGATGGCGTAAAGAGTTTAACCATAAGGATATGCCTTTCCTCATGGTAGAGTTGCCACGCATTAACGACAAATCAAAACTTCGCGCCTACTGGCCGGAGTTCCGCAACGTACAGAGATTTGCTGCCGCCACCATACCCGGTGTACAAAGCATTACCACCATAGACTTGGGCTCCACCAACAGTGATGTGCATCCCCCGCGTAAACTTGAGGTAGGCACCCGCTTGGCAGCAGTTGCAGCCGCTACCGTTTACGGCAAAGACACCCCCTACTCCGGTCCGGTTGTTGTTGCAGAAAAGCCCAAAGGCAACAGCTTGGTGCTCTCTTACAAGTTCGGCAAAGGCCTGCACACCACAGATGGCAATGCCCCCCGCGGCTTTGAAGTTTCTGCCAACGGCAAAGAGTACGCCCCCGCAGAGGCCGCCATTGACGGAGAAAACATCGTGCTAACATCAGACAAAGTGAAAAATCCGCGCTTTGCTCGCTACGGCTGGTTCACCTACATGGAACCCAACTTGGTCAATGAGGACAAACTCCCCGCCTCACCGCACCACGGCACATTATTAAAAGACGAAGCCCCTAAAAAGTAAATCATCCTCAGTATACAACACGTCCCCCGCTGCACCACTTGCCGCGGGGGATATTTTTACTCTTAAACGCTAAATACGCAGCACGAAAAAACCCCGCAATCATGCGGGGTTTTCACGGACAGGGAGGGATTCGAACCCTCGGTACGCTTTTGACGTACACACGATTTCCAATCGTGCTCTTTCGACCACTCAGACACCTGCCCAGTCGAACTGTTTTTGCATTCACTCAGTGAGTGCGCAGGGATAATACAGAATTTATGGAGTAATTGCAAGCTTTATTTTGAGAAAATTTAATTTTTCTGTAAAATATCAGACTAACAGGTTATTTTGTTGGGCATATTCCAGGACGAGCCGCTCGCAAAATTGTCTGGGGGAGATATCCGGAGCCTCAGCGGTATAGCGTTCATACTCCCATGGTAACATATAAGATTCTACCCCTACTTCCTCTACAAACTCGGCAAAATATCGAAGTTCGTTGAGAATGTCGGTCACAATCAGACGTTCATCCGGCGTAAGAGGCGCCAAACGACTGATAGCTGACGAGGCGGGCTCGTACGTCAAATGAAACAAAATACTATCTTCTTCCAGATAATACGGGCGCTCCAACATAACCCGTAAATAAGCGGGCAGCACATAGCAGAATGCCACAGGTTCCAAATAAGGCAAACAATAGCTGCATGCATACAGCAACTCAGGGGAAATCTCTTGCCAATTATTGCGTGGCGTGCGGTCGTGTTTATTGATTTCCGCCACACATGCCGGGGAATAGGAACTATCCACAGCATCTCCCCCCAGCAACAAATGAATATTCGGCGGACACGTACGCTTGCGAAAAGCCTTTTCCAGACGGCGCACCTGCTCTGCCGTGCGCTCCGAACGTTGACCTCCGGGGTGGCGTTGAAGCTCAGATTTAGCTTTACTCAAAAAGCCTTGGTGATAACGCTCAAAATGAGCCAATTCGGATTTCATTTCTTAACATTATAAGAAAAAACGCCTCTCACTGCCGTATGCGAAGTAAGAGGCGTGTTAAAACTGATGGTAAAAGTCTCAGCGGGTCAACTGGCGACATGCCTTAACCGTGTTAGCCATAAGGAGGGCAATGGTCATAGGGCCAACGCCACCGGGAACCGGGGTGATGGCAGAGCACTTGTCCTTGACGCTCTCATAGTCCACGTCACCCACGATACGATATCCACGGGGGCGCGTTTCATCCGGAATGCGATTAATGCCTACATCCAGCACCACAGCACCGTCTTTCACGTAATCAGCCGTTACCATCTCGGGGCGACCGACAGCCGCCACGATGATATCAGCCGTACGGCACAAAGCGGGCAAATCCTTCGTGCGAGAGTGAGCTATGGTTACGGTAGCATTGGCCTTTTTGCTGACAAGGAGGTTGGCCATGGGCTTACCCACAATCATGCTGCGACCAATCACAACGGCATGTTTACCAGCAGTCTCAATGTTGTAAGCCTTGAGCAGCTCCATGCAACCTTGCGGGGTGCACGGCACAAAGCCCTCTTCGTCTTCAAGTACAAGCTTAGCCACATTAATGGGGTGGAAACCATCAACATCCTTACGCGGGTCAATGTTGAGGATAACGGCTTCTTCATCAATATGCTTGGGGGGCGGGCTCTGCACAAGAATACCATGTATGCGGTCATCTGCATTCAGCTTGTGAATCAGAGCCACAAGTTCCTCTTGAGTAGTTTCAGTGGGGAGCTCCCATTTTTGAGAGTAGATACCCAGCTCTTCGCAAGCCTTTACCTTGGAGCCAACATAAACCTGAGAAGCGGGGTCTTCACCTACCAACACCACAGCCAAGCCGGGAGTATGGCCTTGGGCTTTAAGGGCTGCAATCTCTTCAATAAGCCCGGCTCGAATCTGCTGAGCAACTTCTTTACCATTAATGATGGTTGTAGACATAAAATCGTGGAGGATAAATTATTTTTGTTCCGGATTAATAGGTTCAAAGTCGGGAGTACCGGCGGCAAGGATTTGATTAAGCTTCTCACAGTATTCTTGTTGAAGCTCAGGAGTCAACTCTGGCGGTACTTCAAGCGGTTTGGCGAGATGCACCACGACGCGAGAAAACGGCTTAGGAATCACAAAGCCATCCCAAGCTTTTTTGATGCGCCAATAGGAAGAGTAGCTTACACGAGCAGGCACAATGGGCAAACCACTCACAGAAGCTAATTTAATGACACCCGGATGACACTTATAGATAGGGCCTTTAGGGCCATCGGGAGTAATACACATGCTGCAGCCATCTTTGAGCTCTCGCAACATATCCATAAACCCGGCTACACCGCGGCGGCGGCTGGAGCCACGCACCGCACGCATACCGTAGTCTTTTGCCACGGTGGCCAATAAGGCACCATCTTTACTTGCGCTGGTCAGCATGCTCATCTGCACCTTTTTGCCTTTCAAGACATAGCGGTACACATAACAGGGTACGAACACTCGGTTATGCCAAAGTGCAATGATGCACTGAAAACTGCCCATGGGCTTACCGTCGGCACCCTCAAAGATAACCTTTTTGCGCAGAGTCAAGCACACCAGCGTGATAAAAAACCACACTAAGTGTCCCACCGGCACGGTCCACCACTTTTTACGTAATTCAGATGACATAGCACAGGTCAGAACTTGATGGAAGAATCAGCAGGTACAATTTCTAAACGTTTCTTGAAAATATCATTCTCATCTTCCTGCTTAACGCCAAAGATATCATCATCGCTCTTTTTATCTTCATCATTCAGGAAGATGTCATCAACAGTCTTTGACTCTCCCTCTTTCACGGCATCGTCGGATTTGAGGACATCGGGGATAGCATCAACATCATACATACCTTCTGCACGAGCCAAAGTGCTGCGCACCTGAGCCGTGGCTTCCACCTGAGCGCGGCTATCATCCTGAGGCATAATGGATACACCGGAAAGGTTCGTCTTGAACACACAACGCAAGTCGTTTTTGGGATCGGGCTCGAAAATGGGGTCAATGGCACCACCTTTGTACTCGCTGTTGAGTACTTTCTTCGGCAACGAGTATGAAAGATTACCGCTGACAGGCAAGTCGTTCCACTGGTTGTTTGCGGTTCTCATACCGACTTTAACCTCACCGGCTATGGAGATATCAATCGTACCGGTCTCTATCATGGCACCGTCATCAATGGTAAGAATAGCCTCGTCATTGACCATGTGCACATTCACCCAAGCCTGACTGAACTGCATCTTGGTATACTTGCGGTTCTGGTTGGCATTGACAATGTGAGAAATGAATACAGACTTGGCATCCAAATCAGTATCACGGAAGATAACATCCGTCACCATCATCTTGCCATTGAACACAGCAGGTGAGCCATCAGCAGAAAGCGTCATGGTAATGCGCTCTGCATTGTCATTGCGAGAAGACGAAACAGTTGCTTCAAAAATCTTATCATACAGACCATGCGTCAAAAGAGCAAAAGGAAGTCGATCAATCTCCAATTGGTAGGGGCCATAGAGGCTCTCACCCTGGCCAACACGTCCATGCATAACGAAGTCAGCAGTCACCAACTCCCGTGCATTACCGGCAGAAAGCACATCTCGCTCTGCCTCTTTATCGCGCACCAGGCTGTTAGGATCTTGGCAGCTGAAGCGAATATCTTCAACCGACACAGATGTAAGGAACATCTTGGCATCCAGAAGATTGAAGTTGTACTTCATGTTGTCACGCAACTCTTTACCCACACCGGCAATGCTGAGTGTACCTTTGGTGATGGTAAGTACTTGGCCGGAATCAGCCCCGGATGAGGGGTACATTTGAGCCTCTGCATTGCGGAGCACAATCGGAGAGGTCTCGGGGGCTCCGATAGAGAAACTGAGCTTTGCGCAGCTTACACTCTTAATTTTCCAAATCGCCTTATCTCCGGCCCAACGAGGCATTACAAGTTTATCTGCACCTTTTCGCAGGCGAATATCTGCCACTTTAATATTCAATGTATCGGCACGGAACTCATCTGCAAAGAATGAGGACATTTCCAACGGGGCATTCAGGCCATTAAGCTCTACACGCTCAAGCATGGAAGACTCGGGGAACGTTGCAAGCACACGGTCCACGGTAAGGGTCATACCCTCTACTCGCGGATTCATCAGTTCTACGGAAGTAGCACCCCAAGCGGCACACAGCTCTTGCTTTTTCTCATTCAGATATGACTCAGAGCACATCTCAGACATTCTGAACGTATAGTACGCTACAACAGAACAGGCAATAAGGAAGAAAGCCAGCATGGAAACAAGGAACTTTTTGCGAGAGCGACGATGCTTCTCTTCGTTCGTTACCATGACTTTGCGTTTTTTCGTAACGCGGATAACTTTCGTTCCGTCTGCACGCACAACAACCTCTCGCGATTTCTCACGAGAGGGTTTGTCATTATTCAATTGGTTGATGATATTGCGAACTTGCGAATTATCATCACCTTCACGCGTATATTTATCTTCGTTTGTATTTCTCATTTATCTCAATTTAAAAACTATCAGTATAAGCAGATGGACGCTCACCGGTTCTGACATCCTTACCGGTCGGGTCTACTACATCAACCTTTACAAAGTAAAGCAAAGCCTTGCGAACTTTTTGCTCACCGGCAGAGCGGAACAGGCGGCCAACCAAGGGCAAATCACCGAGAACGGGTACTTTATCCTCAAACTTAACCTGCTTAGCCTCTTTCAAACCACCCATCACCATCACTGTGCCGGGCACAAGCGTTATCTTAGTGTTTTCCACATAACGCTTTATCATGGGTTGAAGAATATAGTTGGGCGTAAGCTGATAATACTCAATTCTACCGCTGCCGTCAAACGTAGCAGTGTTAATGGGAGAGCCCCAGTTGATAAAGCCCTCGAACTCATTTGTCGTAGTGGTAAGAGCTAAGGTTACATGCTCGCCGCTTTCGGAAATCTCTGCACTGTGCACCTGTAAAATAGTACCGATACCGCCGATAGTGTCATCAACCATACCGAAACGCACGAAATCCTGAGGCGTAGCACCTGTAGCAATAGCTGAGCCGCCGGTTACATTATTGTTACCGTTATTGTTGTTATTATTATTGTTATAGTTGTTACCACTATAAGACTCAATTTGAGAGGGTTCCCACGTTTCGGGGAAGAACATTTCCGTCACATCCGCAAAGGTAACCTGCTCATCCATACCGGGGCTGAAAATCATACGCGGATTGCGCAGCAAATCTACCCCCTTCTTCTGAGCAAGACCATTCATAATGACGGTTACATCCACCGAGCTCCATACACCGCGAATACCGAAAATAGAGGGAGAACGCATAGCGCCGGCGCCACTATATGCAGCAACACCGCCACTTTCAATCAAACGCTCCATGCTGTCGGGAGCAAGCACCTGAGTACCACTGCGCAGGCCACCCGTTACGGAAGGTGACGATTGACTAGGCTGTGTATGGCTTTGGAAAACAGGAATCCCCGTAGCAGAAGAGGCCACATTCTCAGCACCGCCGGCAGTTGTGAAATCACCACCTATATTGACATTGAAGAGCCAATCAAAGCCGAGCTGCTCCAAGTCATTTTCTGCAATCTCCATGACAATGACATTGAGCACAATTTGGCGTTCCTCCGTCATGGGTTCATCCAGAAGGTCTTGAATATCCTCCAAATTGTATGAGGTATTACGCACATGCAGCTGGCGAGAAGAAGAAGAGTAACGTGCGGTAGCACCCTCGGGGAACGAAATGCCCATGCTCTTGAGAGCCTGAACGGGATTGACACGGCGCACCACCATACGGGCTTCATCTTCAAAGCCCTCCTCTTCATCTTCTGATTCGGCAGAGGAATCAAAGAAATGCGGGGGAACGGTAAATGTTCTGTCCATCAAGGGGCCGAAATCTTTACCTGAGAACGAAAGCTCTACACCGGTCGTGGTGAAATAATAGCTTGTGCCAAGCTGAGAAGAGAGAATATCAAGAATCTCTTTAACAGAAACATCATTGAGCTTGAGCGTAATGGTACGGCTCATAATCTCCTTGTAACCGGCAGAATCAGGCTTACCGAAATTGGTGGTGATGTTGATACTGCGCCCGGCACGAGCTCCGTTGCTCTCAAAGCGACGGATTTGATTCTGCAAGGCCTCAATAACATCCATAATCCCGGCATCCTCAAAGACGATATTGGGCAATTTCATCTCTGCAATGGCAGTGGCATAAGAGTCCTCCACCTCACCATCAAGAGATTGAAACTCCTCAGCCGTGCCCCCCACCTCAAGGTCAGAGGGAGCCATGTCATACGAAGTCTTGTCCCACAAGGCATCAACATCGGCCAACATATCGGCACGGGTGGCATTGTGAGCATCTTTGTAAGCTGCGACTTTGCGTTTGGTAGCAGCTTGGATACCCTGCTGAGCAGCGCTGTTATATTGGTCGTACTTCTCAATGGAACGGAAAGTGGTGATGGCCTCGTCATACTTACCTAAGTCGAGGTAACCGTAACCAAGCTCCAGCAATCGAGTTACTTCAGCAACATCGCCCACATGCTGAGGAGTCAACGCAGGATTGGTACGCACCGGATCCATGGTGTAGGTCAACTCTACTTCCGCACGTTTATTGGAAGGAGAAAGGCTGATGGCCTCACGCAAGAAAGAAATAGCTTCATCTCTGCGGCCCACCAAGCGATAATCTATCGCCTTAGCAATCAAGGCATCAGACAAACAATCCTTAACAAAAGTTGCAAATTTCTGCGTAGAAGGAGATTGCGGCAGACTGTTAAGCGCAGCTCTGTAATGATCTACGGCATCACTATATCGACGTGCCTGATAGGCCAAGCGAGCTTCCTGAACGGATTGGCGGGCATCTCGCACGGCCATTTCATGGAGAGCGGCCTCGGCCTTGGCTGTAGAATCAGCCTGTTCTTGAGCGAAACAATGCGGCGCTGAGGCCAATGTCCCCAGTGCAAGAAGAGAAAGTACAGAAGTACGAGAAAAATGTCTCATCATGGTAAGTGCCATTATTCTATCAAACTCGGCGCGTGAAGTCACTCTAAAAGTGAGACAAATTCAAAAAAAATTAAGCTAAGTAAGAGATTTCCGGTCTCTCATCACAATTAACACAGGAAAGCAAACAAAAACACCCTCCGTTCATCCCGACAGAGAGATAAACGGAGAGCGGTTTCAGATTCCAAGATTGAAGAATTAATTATTCGTCGTATCCAAGAATCCCTTGATGCACCCGATACGCGTGGGGTGACGCAATTTACGCAAAGCTTTGGCCTCAATCTGGCGAATACGCTCACGGGTCACGTTGAATTGGCGGCCCACTTCTTCCAGTGTACGGGGATTACCGTCTTTCAGACCGAAACGCTGTTCAATTACGGCACGCTCACGCTCATTGAGCGTATTGAGCACGCCGGACAACTTCTCACGCAGAGAGTTGAACGCGGCACCGTCCATGGGATTCTCGGCACTCTTATCTTCAAGGAAATCACCGAATGACGTATCATCCGAATCGCCCACAGGCTGCTGCATGGAGATAGGCTGTTGAGCCATCTTGAGCACGCTGCGCACACGCTCCACCTGCATACCGCTCTCGGCAGCAATTTCCTCAGGCGTGGGTTCACGGCCGAAATCCTGCACCAGCTTCTTCTGCACACGCATGAGCTTGTTGATTGTCTCAATCATGTGCACGGGAATACGAATCGTGCGGGCTTGGTCTGCAATAGAGCGGGTGATAGCCTGGCGAATCCACCACGTGGCATAGGTAGAGAACTTGTAACCACGGCGGTATTCGAATTTCTCTACGGCTTTCATAAGGCCCATGTTACCCTCCTGAATAAGGTCAAGGAAAGCAAGGCCGCGGTTGGTGTACTTCTTGGCAATGGAGATAACAAGACGCAGGTTAGCCTCAATCATTTCCTTTTTGGCATCCTTAGCCTCTTTCATGGCATCGCGCATGGCCTGATAATTCTCCAAGAACTCCGGCACAGGCATCCACAGCTGAACTTCATACTCAGCAATGGCATCTTTATACTCCTTGCTCTCGTGAGCCCCTTCGTACTGGCGGCGCAGCTTCATAATACGCTGGCGCATCTCACGCAAGCGAGCTACAAAGTCCTCGTACACCTTACCCTTGAAGGAGAACCTGCCATACATGGCATCCAAAGATGCCAAAAGTGTATCAAACTCTTTCTGAGCAGCCTCTACCCCCTTATCGCGTCTACGAGCACGGCGCAGATTATTATAAGCAGCCTGAGCGGAGTCATGCAAATCATACACCTTGTTAATCAGGGGCTGAATCTCCTTGAAATACTGCTCACGGTGGTCAATATTCTTATCGGCAACCACGCGATCAAAACGCTCCTTGTTTTGCAAAATGCGCTGAGCGGTCTCCAAGTAAAGCATGGCCACCACGCCAAACTTGTGAAGACGGTTCTGCAACTCTGTTTCGGCATGGTCAATACGAATGGAAAGACTTACCTCTTCATCGCGTTTGAGGAGATCCTTTTGGCCCATTTGCTTGAGATACATGCGCACGGGGTCATCCAAGATATCCATCTTGGCCTCCATCTTCTCATTTTCATCTTCCTCAGCAGATTCGTTGAGTCGCTCACGGGCACTGTAGTTATCAACATCAGAGGCATCAATGATGTCAAAGTTCATACCACGCAAACGCTCCATGATTTCCTCATGATCCGCGGGATTAATCATGTCATTGGGCAGAGCATCATTGATATCATCATAGGTAAGATACCCCTGCTCTGTGGCCAACATAATGAGGCGACGTATCATCTCCTGCATCGCGGGAGAATTCACGATACTGCCACCCTTAGCGCCCTTAACAGATTTAAACACAGAGGCAGACAAGGGAGACAACTGCACACTCTCGTCTTTCACCTCCACACCGATGGAGTGCAAACGCTCGAAAAGGCGCTCGGCATCCTGCTCTTCATAACCATCCATCGGCAATGAGGAGAAGATGTCATCATCCGTTACATAGCCGTTATTTTTCTTGGCAAGAGCCAACAAAGACTTGAAAGCAGTCTTGAGTGTAATATCATCGGGGAAAAACTCCTGAAGCTCGCGTGCAGTAATGCGGGCAGGCGTGAAATTCTTACGACGGCGGCGCGGACGCAACTCATCATCCAGCTGAACAGGTTCAAGCACTGGCTTCTCTTCTTTCTTGACGGGCTCTTCCTTTTTGGCAGGAGCCTCTTTCTTAGCAGGAGCTTCTTTCTTAGCAGGAGCTTCTTTCTTAGCAGAAGCCTCTTTCTTAGCAGGAGCCTCTTTCTTAGCAGGAGCCTCTTTCTTAGCAGGAGCCTCTTTCTTAGCAGGAGCCTCTTTCTTAGCAGGAGCCTCTTTCTTAGCAGGAGCCTCTTTCT
>JAFYUT010000009.1 GCA_017549485.1 Akkermansia sp. | reverse complement strand
ACTTAAAAAGCGAGTAGAGCATACCCATTGTAAATCGCTGGTAGTGGGGATTTCCGGAGGTTTGGATTCCTGTCTGGCTCTGTTGGTGGCGGTACGGGCAATGGATCTTTTGGGTAGAGATCGTAAACAGATCTATTCGATTACGATGCCTTGTTTTGGTACAACAGCGCGTACGAAAGGCAATGCGGAGATCTTGTCCGAAAAGTTGGGAGTCACATTGGAATGTATTGATATTACAAAATCTGTACTGCAGCATTTCGAAGATATCGGTCAGGATCCGGAGTGTCACGATGTAACGTATGAAAATGCACAAGCGAGAGAGCGTACAAAGATCTTGATGGATCGTTCCAATCAGACCGGTGGTATGGTAGTGGGTACGGGGGACCTCTCTGAAATTGCCTTGGGCTGGGCTACTTACAATGGCGACCACATGAGTATGTATGGGGTGAACTGTTCAATCCCCAAATCTCTTATCCGTTGCCTGATTGAGTACTCTGCCACTAAGGCTTCACCTGAGCTGGCTGCCGTGTTGAGAGATGTGAATGCCACCCCGGTAAGCCCGGAGCTTTTGCCTCCCTCCGATGATGGTAAGATTGATCAGAAAACGGAAGAAATCCTCGGGCCCTATGACCTGCATGACTTCTTCCTCTACCACTTTATCAAATACGGTGCAGAACCTGCCAAATTGCGAGCTTTGGCGGTGTATGCCTTTGCCGGTGAGTATGCTGAAGAGCTGGTGGATAGTACGCTGCGCATGTTCTTGCGCCGATTCTTCACCCAGCAATTCAAACGTACTTGCGTGCCCGATGGCCCCAAGGTAGGCACCATTGCTCTTTCTCCGCGTGGAGATTGGCGTATGCCTACCGATGTGTGCGGCAATCTATGGCAGTGGAGTTGATATCTCATTAAATGATGTTGCACGGCAGCCTTTATAAATCGGGGCTGCCGTGCTCCTTTTTTTAATGTCCGCCGGAGCGCCCGATAGTGCCCGAGGTATCATAATGGCCCGACTCTTCTGCCTTTTCAAGCGCAGTTTCACCTTTTCTGTCGCGAATGTTCGGGTCGGCATCTGCATCTAAGAGGATACAAACAACTTTGGTATCGCCTTCTTCGGCTGCGAGCATTAATGCCGTTTCTCCGGCATTGTTTTGCATGTTGACGTTGGCCCCGTTACTCACCAGCACCTGCACAATTTTGTCTTTGTGGTTATGGGCTGCATCCATGAGGGCTGTAGAGCCGTTTTCATCGATTGAATTAATACTGATTCCCTCTGCCATGAGCGCTCGCAGGGAATCACCACCTGAGCCGGCTGCTCGGTATATTTCTTCCTTTTGATTTTTATATGGACTATAGGTGGCAGAGGCCAGGGGGATTAAAACGGCTCCCGCCAATGCGGCTGCCAGAATATTGTAGAGGAGGATTTCTTTCATTCCTTAAAGGGGGCTTGGGTTACCCTACTTATACAGAACCCTCGGTTCGGAGTCAATTCTAACTCTCAAATTGTTAGTAGGGTATAAAAAAGCTCGGGATTCTGAATCCCGAGCCTGAAAATGGATAGGTGAGCGATGTCGTATCAGCGGGCTCCGGCTGCTCTCAGCAGCTCTGCCGCTCTGTGATTGCGCTCATCAATGGCCTTGTCAAGAGCGGTCTCGCCGTCTTCATCACGGGCATTTACATTGGCTCCGGCCTCAATAAGCAGGCGTACTGTTTCTGCGGTGCCGTCATCTGCTGCTATCATCAGTGCGGTTTCGCCATCTTCATCCGCCGCGTTCACGTTGGCTCCATTGGCAATCAATACGCGTACCACCTCTACATTGCGGCCATCTGCTGCTTCCATCAGCGCGGTTTCACCATCATTGTCGGCTGCGTTGATGTTGACGCCTTGGCTCAGCAATGCTTTCAGGGCCGCATCTCCTCCGCGAGCTGCGCGCAGTACCTGCTTCTTCGGGTGGTTATACGGCTCATCGGCATTTGCCTGTGGCAATACAATACCTCCTGAAAGCAGGGCTCCGAAGACGGTTAATTGGATGATGTTTTTCATGGTTGTTATTTCCTTTCTGTTGTTGGCTTTATTTATACTAACTTTGTAGGATATGTCAACTCTTTTTTTTGTAAAAAAATTATTTATGCTTGTAAAATGGTTTTAATTGTGATAATTTTCACTGCGCAAAAAACAGTTTCTATGAAAAAAGTAATCACACCGGCCGTATTGATGTGTGCCATGACAGCCATGGCAGTAGAACCCGCTCCGCAACCTGAGGTAGATGACTCAATGATACAGCAGTTAACATTACCGGAGGAAGAATACCGCGGACACTTCGGTATTAATTTTGCCGGTGGTATCAGCAACGGCAACGGGGAATTGTATGATACGGACATTTACTCCATAGAGCTGGAGTTGGCGTACGATTTGAACAAGTATAACGCTGTTACCATGGGGATGAGTCTTGGTGTGGGTAGCGGTGATGAATCCATGTGGTTGCCCGGGCACAGGGGTCCGCGATACTTTGAGTATGATTATACGCGCTCCCCTCTTACCTTTATGCTTGGCTACCGCTTGCAGTTACCAGTCACGAAACGCATTACCTTTGCCATGGGGGTGAAAGGAGGACTGGATATTCAATCAATTTCATTAGATTACTACCCGCATGAGTACCGATACGACCCGGATGACGATTCGTACTACAACGACCCCGAGCAACGTGACCATAAGGTAGGTCTTGTTTATGCCGGTTATGCCGGTATCAATTTCAAGATAGGTCAACAAACGAGTTTGGAGGTTGGGTATCAGTTCCGCGCCTCAACGGCTCGGCCTGAGGTGTGCCGTGAGTGGGAGCCCGGCTGCCCCACCGTGAAAGTACCGGAGCTGGGATTGCACGAGGTTCGCGTAGGGTTACGCTTCGATTTCTGAGCCCTCTACCGGGCAAAAATCCACAAAGCGTGCGGCGATATCCACATTGCAGGGGATAACTTGCATTTTGTTGCCGGGTAAAATATACTTGCCCGTAGTGGAGGCCCAGCGTTGTGTATGGCGCTCGAAATACCAGTGCCCGCCGAAGGCTTGCTCCAGCTCGTCGCCACCTACAAATCCTTTCATTTGCAGGGCCGGTACTTCTACTGCCAGGCCTTGCGGATAAGCGGCTGATATGATGGCGTGCCAAGGGCGGGGGCTCTCACTCTCGCATTCATCTGCCAAAAATTGAGCAAGTTTGGTTTGCTTGGCTTCGTTTTCGGACGCAGCAGAGTTTCTCTCCGTTTCGGAGATGTGCTCTGCAATGGTTGCCAGCTGGCCCATGGGGGGCAGGTGAACACGGGCGTTTTTGCCGAAAATGAGACGGTCGAACCCGCGGTGTACCAGCAAATCTGCATAGCGGCGGATGGGGCTGGTAAAGTGGCAGTAGTCTGTTTTAGCCAGGCCGAAGTGCCCCATGGGTTGAGTGGCGTAGCGTGCTCTCATCATGGCGCGTAGCAGTGCAGTGGTGAGTATTTGCTCATCCTTGTGTCCGCGTATTTGTTCTGCCACGCGGGTGAGTTCCTCGCGGGAGGTCAAGGCTCCGGCCTGTATACCATAGCTACGTGCCATTTCTGCAAAAGTTTGCAACTTGGCGGGATCCGGTTCTTCATGCACACGGTAGACGGTAGGGGTGAGCGAGGCTGTAAGCGCATGAGCCACCGCTTCATTGGCGGCCAGCATGAACTCTTCAATCATTTGATGTGCCGCATCACTGCGCTCCGTTACAATGTCGGTTACTTTTCCTTGTGCGTCGAGTATTAAATTGAGCTCGGGTACTTCTAAATCAAGTGCGCCTTGGCGCATGCGGCGCTTCCGTAATACTGCTGCCAGTTTATGCGCTGTTTTCAATGCTGTATCAACCTCCGCATCATCTGTACAGCCACGGTTTTCTATAACAGAAAGAGCTGTGCCGTAGTCTAGCCTACAGCGGGAGCGTATGACAGCATTGCGGAACTCAGCGCGGAACACCTCTCCCTTGCGGTTAATACGCATGAGACACAGGCGCGTGAGCCTGTCTTCCCCCGCTCGCAGAGAGCAAAGATTATCACACAATCTCGGGGGCAACATCGGTAATACACGGTCGGGCAGGTAGGTAGAGTTGCCTCTTTGGTATGCCTCGCGGTCTGTTTCACTGCCGGGGCGTACGTAATAGCTTACATCGGCAATGTGTACGGCGAGCTCCCAACTGTCTTTGCCGAGTTCTCGTACGCAGATTGCATCATCATAGTCGCGAGCTGTTGCGGGGTCTATGGTAAATACCATTTGCTCTCGCCAATCATCGCGACGCGCGTATTCTTCGGCAGGTATGGTGTCGCTGATTTGCTCCGTTTCTTGCAACACGGCTTCCGGGAACGTGTCTCTTAACGTATAGCGGTGCATAATGGTAGTAATATCCACCCCTATATCATCCGGCCATCCCAATACGCGTTCTATACTTCCCGTGGCGTCCATTTTGCCACGAGCATAGCTCACAATGCTAACGGTGATAGCCATGCCCGAGAGCAAGCCCGGCGGCGGAGGCTCAACAATGCGCACGCGGTCGGGGGCTGTTTTGCCGTCTCCCTCAAGGTAGCCGTAGCGGCCACCGGCGCGGTAAATCCCGACCCATGTGCCACGGCGGCGCTCCAAAATTTCATCGACACGCACTTCCAGTCGCAGTTCCGAATCGTCAGGTCTGCCTTTGCGCCTGCCGTAGCCGCGTGGTGCATTACGGCGCAAGGTTGCTCGCACTAAGTCGCCGTCCATGGCTCCGCCATCTCGCAATGTTTGAACAGGCAATTCAATGAGAGCCGCCGAATTGTCATTTGCCATGCGTTTGAGCTCCAGCTGCCCTGCGGTATCGGCAATAAACAGTAATTTTCCCTTGGGTAAGCAGCGTATTCTGCCGGTCAACGGGGAATCTGTTGCCGCTCTCAGTACCAGCTTTGCTTGCCGTAATCTCACCAATCGCCCGTTTTCCTGCCAATCTTTCAATAGTGCGCGTAATGCCGGGCGTTCTTTAGAGCTGATACACATGCCTCTGGCAATGGCCGAGGCATCTTGCGGCTCATAGCCCGGGGCTTTGAGATAGGCGGCAAGCGCTTTCTCCAGAGATGTGTAATCAGTAGTCAAATGCTTCCCAAGCGTTTATTTCTTCCTTATCAGGGATTTCATTGTAGGCTCGTTGAGAAAAAACTTCCCAATAGCTTCTCTCTTCAATCTTCTTTTGTAAGGTTGAGTTCCCCAATTTATCGTATGCCGCGGCTCTGATAACTTTTGCCATCATGGCTGCCCATTCTTTCAGGTTGGCATCGGCATTGCCCGTGTAAGAGTAGGCTTCCTTGTGATAGATACGTACACTCTTTCGGTTAGCGTCTTTGAATGCCATCAGCAGCTGTCCCGTGCGAGTGTCTCTCATGGTGCATTCAATGACGATATTGCCGTTTGATATGTAGCCCATGACATTGGAAAATCCGGGGATGTTCACAAAAGAGCCGCCCACGGCATTAGCTGTTTTTAACACAGGGCGCTGGCGTCGAAAATCAACCAGCGCTGTGTGAATACAGACATCTGCTTCAGCGGGTGTGGTCGTGATAGAGATATTAGCCTTGTTGGCGGCATTTGCATCATTAATCGCTGCCGCAATGGCTTGCACCATGTAATCCTGCATCTGTATCGCCATTACAGGCGCCGCCTCGGGGTCTTTTTTCATGATGCGGCTTACATCCATGGGGTGAATGTAAATGCGTAAATCTTTTTTGCCTGCGTAAGGATTTCCCTTACCCCATGTCCAATACCCATTGACCGGTACTTTGATGTTTTTCTGCAATGTTACGTTATATAACCCACTTTCAGATTGCATCCTTTGCTGGCAAGACACAATCAGGAATGATATCAATGCATATAAGAAAAGGGGTATTATTCTTCTCATCGCCGCTAATCTATCAGTTTTTCCTTAAAAATCAACTCTTTTTTTGGAGAGTGGAGAAATTTCGCTTGACATTTCTTAACAAAAGTGGCATCCTTTGCGCCCACCCGTGCCTTGTGGTCGGGTGAGACAATCCCGGCGGGTGACATACCGCGCACCGACGTCGGAAGACCGAAAACAAACACAATTTCTAACATAGTTTCATCATTATGACGACTCTTACACTCAATGTGACGAAGCGCGAGGTTATCGGTACCGGTAAGCTCAACGCTCTGCGCGCTCAGGGTTATGTGCCCGGCGTTATCTATGGTCCGGCTGTTGAAGGCAACATCAACGTTCAGGCTAAGCTTGCCGACGTTCGCGTTTTCCTCAACGCTGCTGATTCCGACAGCGTTCTCGTTAAGCTCAACCTCGACGGTACTGAGGTTCTCGCCATGGTTAAGGATGTACAGCGCTGCTTCCTGACCGATAGCACCATGCACCTCGACTTTGAGGCTGTAACTCCCGATACCGTTGTTAAGACCAAGGTTGCCGTTAAGCTCACCGGTACTCCCGTGGGTGTTGGCATGGGTGGTGTTGTTCACCAGATTGTTCACGAGATGCCCGTTAAGTGCGCTGTTAAGGATATCCCCTGCTGCGTGACCGGCGACATCACCGCTGTTAAGCTCGGTGAGTCCTTCCGTTTGGCTCAGGTAGAGCTGCCCGCCAATGTAACGACTCCGTTCAACGGCACGGTAGTTCTTGCTTCCGTTGTGAAGCCCTAATCCTACGCTATACTTTCATTTATCAACCCTTTCTGTGTACTACACAGAAAGGGTTTTTAATTTAGATTGACGTAGAGAGCGGGAGCCTGTAAGCTTACAGCCCTATGACTACTCTTAAATTGATGATATTGGCGGTTGCTGCCTTCGGGTGTGTCAGCTGCAACGCTTCATTCCGCGGTTCAATGGCTCGTGTTGATGCTGTTTATGATACTCAAAACCCGTTGCATCGCCCGTAAATGCGGGTAATCAACGGATGTTTTTGTAGCGCATCGGCGTATACCCGAGCTTTTTCAATGTTTCTGTACTGATGCGGTAGCGGTAACACTTCCAGTGTGGTACGCCGCCTGCTTCAATGGCATAAAATGAGCGTTTCTCTGTATCTGCCCAACTGATGAATAATATCACATGAACGCCCGGTTTCAGTGCAATGTCGCCGGGTTGCATGGTGCCATACTCGGGTAGGGTAGTACAGAGAGCGCCTAATTCTCGGGTGGAATATGGGCGCTCCAAACGCCAGCACCGTGATACTAATCCGGAGCAATCTATACCCGCGGTATAGCGGCTTACGGCATCGTCTCCACCTGCTACTTTTGCCGCTGATGCGTAATCCCCGGCATAGACAGGCTCTTCATTTTGTAATCTATCACAAAATTGTTGGGGCGTGTCAAAACCTCCCCATTTGTAAGGCATGCCGATATTTTTGCCGCACTGCCACCACATGGCTGAGCCCAGTGTGGTAGCCGCTACGGCATCGGGGGTGTCTACCCATTGACCGTCGGGGTCTTTGCCATGCATCCGGTGGCGAGATTTCCCCGTCCACAATAAGTTAGTATAGGCGTACGCTGTTTGTACGGCTTGGTTTCGTGTTACGGATGCTGCCGGTTCCGGTATAGACGGGACGGGAGAGATGGTTTTACTAGGCACACAGGCGCCTGCCAAGAGCAGGGGGATGCAGAAGAAAAACAGCCTCATTTTTAACCGCGATATTTAGCTTTGGCATGTTGCCAAATAGCAAATGCGATACCCAGTACATTCGGAATCCACAGAACGATGTATGGGGTGATGCCACTTGATTTGCGAGAGGTTTCACAGAACACCAAAGCTACGAAGTAAAGCGCGGCAACCATAATGCCTATGGCAAATCCCGTGGAGGTGTCGCGACGGCGAGCGGTGATGGCCAGCGGTACCCCGATGAGGGAGAATACAATGCATGCGCACGCGAATGAGGCTCGCTGCACCCATTCTGTGCGGAATTCACCCTCATTCTTTTTGTTCATGAAAATATGATAAAGTTTGCTTTCTGTTACTGCTGCATCCCATAAGTTTGAAGCACAGGGAAACGGCGATTGCTGAGATGCCGCCGTTGAATAATTTGCCATAACTTTGTGATTGGTGGGGCGTATGGCTTCCCAATATTCGAGGATTTCTTCGATTTCTGCATTAGTGTGGTTGCCGGGCTTGAGCTTCTTTTTTGTGCGAATCGGAACTTGCACTTGAAGCGGTAATTCGGAAGTTGTAAGGCGATTGATAATATTGCCTTCATCTTCTTTTTGTTCAATGGTAACGTTGTAAAGAGTGAGATTCAGAATACGTGTAGATTGATTAAAATCTCCGATTTTTGCAGATTCTGCGTGAGCTGAAGAGAATCCACCCATTCCCATAGCGTCCGCTTTGTCTCCGTCTTTTGCAAGAGGGTACAGGTGAATTCCAAGTAATCTATCATCTGTTTTTCCTTCCGTATAGAGATGAACTCCATCAAACTTAGTTGCACCTTGACTTGCACTGATCAGATTTTTAGGATTATCAATAGCGGCTTTCATAATAAGCTCGCTCATGGCGCTTTTTCCCTTGGGTGCAACCTCTGTATTAATGTAATAGCATAGTGCCGATAATACTATACCCATGCCAATGGCCGGTAAACTCAGACGCCATAAGCTGAGCCCCGCCATGCGCATGGCGGTAAGCTCGTTATCTGCGGACAATCGCCCATATACAAGTAATACGGCTGTCAGGAATCCCCATGGTACGGTAAAGGAAAGAGAAAATGGGACTACTTGTAGGATGAAGTCTATTACGATGGTGGGCGGGGCCCCGCTTTCCACCAACAAGCTGTGCAGTTCTTTGAAGAGCTGCCCCAGCAACATCAGCAGGGTGAGAGACATTACCCCTAAAAAGGTAACGGCTATGAGTTGCCTGAGTATGTAACGATCGAGAGTTTTCACGGTGTGTTATAAGGTAAGAAAGTTTTTGAGTAAACGCAGCCCTTGTACCTGACTCTTTTCGGGGTGAAATTGTGTCGCAACCACACGCCCTTTAATGATGGCTGCGGCGTAGGTGTCTCCGTAGTTGCTGGTTGCTGCTACTATATCTGTTGCTTCGGGTACAGGGTAATAGGAGTGTACGTAGTAAAAATACGGCGAGTCGCCCATATCTGTCCATATCGGGTGGGTTGTATCATGCGGGGTGACTACGTTCCACCCCATGTGGGGTATTTTGAGCCCGTTTTCTGAAAAACGGCGCACATGGCCTTTGAATATACCTAACCCTTTTGCACCGGGCGTTTCATCGCTGCTTTCAAACAGTATCTGGTAGCCTATGCAGATGCCTAAAAAGGGGTTATCTTCGGAAATCCAGTTGCAAATAGACTCTGCAAGTCCTTGTTTTTGCAAGGCAGCAGCACAGTCGCCGAATGCTCCTACACCCGGTAAAACTAAATGAGTAAGCCCCTCCATTTCTTGCGGAGTACGCACAAGAATTCCCTCTACGCCGATAGCGCGGAATGAGTTTTGCACGCTGGCCAGATTGCCTGCTCCGTAATCGATGATGCCGAGTTTGCTCATGGTAATTGCCGTTTACAATGCTCCTTTGGTTGAGGGAATGGTGTCGGCTGTTCTGGGGTCTTGCTCTACTGCTTCTCTCAGCGCACGCGCTAAACTCTTGAATACGGCTTCCGCAATGTGGTGACCATCCATCCCATAGAAAACTTCAATGTGCAGGTTGCAGCGTAGGTTGTTGACAATGGCGCGGCAAAACTCCACAACAAGGGAAAGCGGCATGTTGGGGGCATCTGCTGCGCCTTGGGGGGCGCGGAACTCCAAATACGGGCGGTTTGAGATGTCTATAACACAGCGGCAGAGTGTTTCATCCATCGGTACATAGGCGCACCCATAACGGCGAATGCCCTTTTTGTCTCCCAGTGCTTTCAAAATCGTATCACCGATGACAATGCCTGTGTCTTCTACCGTGTGGTGAGCATCTACCTCCAAATCCCCCACGGTGGTCAGCTCCATATCAATCAAACTATGGCGAGCCAACAAGTGCAGCATGTGGTCAAAGAACGCATGCCCGGTCCGGATAGCAGCCGTTCCTGTTCCATCCAGATTGAGTTTCAAGGTAATATCTGTCTCGCCCGTGGTTCTTTTGCAATCCGCAATTCTCATGTACGCTTATTATAGCATATTTTGATTATCATTGCCAAGAGAAAAGACGTGATTCAGAGCTATTAACTTGACAAAATAGTACATTTTAGTTATGTTCAGAGCATGAAAAATCCCTTGTCCCAACTACTGCCTGCCGTATTGATGATGTGCCCTGCCTACGCCGCATTGGATAAAGAGGTGGCCGCGGACTATATTGCCTACCATGTTTGGGCTGAAATTCTTGATCAGGATGAAGTCATCAGAATCTCTGATGCCGCCTTTTTCAGAACCATGATGTCGCATGCCAAGGCGGCCTCGTTGAAATATCTGGAAACAAAAGAGAATCCCCCCATGTCAGAGATTGAGTTTCAACGCATGTGCCAGGATTATAACCAAACCGCACTTATGGCTATGAATACAATGCTCGAGCAGCAAAAAGAGGGGTTTATGGAGCGTTTGTCTGTGGCTGTTTCTGACGGTATTACACTCAGTAATGGGGTTATCTGTATGCCGGTTGTGCATCCTCAGTTGCCAATCTCTCGTTTTGCAGCAGCGCGTGGATATACTACCGGTAATTTTGTTTGGAACCCTGGTAAACTCATTCACTCCTGTGCGCCTAGGGCGGTGATGCAGGTGGCGGCAGAGATTCCGCCGGCTGCATTCTGGGTGTTCTGGATTCCGGAATCGGTCTTGACTGAGTTTGAAAAGGAAGCTTTGGGTAATGAGGTCTCAGTCTGTGCCGTATCATTGGTGTTGGCAAACAGAATACCGGATTATTTGTGGACAGAGCTGATATCTTCTCTGCCTACTCGTTTTCGGGTGCCGTACAGCCTTGTGTTAGAGGCTGATAAGGCTGCCGAAATCAGTTATCACGCTGCTTACATAAAAACGGAGGACCTCATGTATACGCTGGGGGAAAATGCTACGGATGCCGAGACTCTTGCCCGTGCATTTGACCGTGTGGCTGAGCAATTGCCGGATACTGTTTCTACCATGCGTAAGTTGCAGGTATTGGAACAAGCGGTGCAGCAGGCCGCTCAACATAGGGATTGTCACTGCTTTGATGAGGAAGAGTCATGAGTTGCTGACTCACTACGGTGTTGCTTTATCATGAATTTAGTGCTAGTCTCATACCGTTATGGCTAATACATCTCTTACCCCCGAGCTTGTCAAACTGACCACTGAGCTCGCTTCTGCTTTTGCTCAGAGTCAGAAAGTTATTTCTGCTAATGCTCGCATTCGTCTTTTTTACCAAAATCCCGAGGCTACCGATTTGTTCCGCAAGGTGAATGAATACGGTGAAGAGCTGCGCAATAAGCACATGGCCGGCATGCCTCCTTCTGAAGAGGAGATTGCTAAGTTTGATGCTCTCCGTCAAAATGTGGTTGAGAATGATACCTGCCGCGGTTTCCTTGAGGCTCGCCAAGAGCTTGATACCCTTCTTTCTACTGTCAACCAATACCTTTGTCTTGCCATTGAAAAGGGGGTGGCTCCTACTGATGAGGAGGTTGCTGACAGCATGCAGCAGCAGATGAGCGCTTGCTCTTGCGGTGGTGGTTGCCACGGTAATTGTGAGGATTGCGACTCCGACTGTGACCACAAGCACCACGAAGGGGCTGAGCACGAATGCTGCTGCGGCGGCCATGGCGATGACCATGAGTGTTGCTGTGGTGGTCATGGCGAAGGTCATGAATGCAAGTGCGGTAAGCACTGATTTTTTTTATCATGCGTCTTATCTTAGAAAAATTCTAAGATAAGACGCATATTCTGCTTGCGGAGTGACAAATTATTATGTAATATAGCCGCAATGGACGAGAAATTAATTATTATAGGAACGGGACCTGCCGGTTATACGGCTGCCATTTATGCAGCACGTGCAGATTTGGCTCCTTTGGTATTTACCGGGGAGCAGCTTGGCGGTCAGCTTACCACCACAACGGAGATTGAAAACTTTCCGGGTTTCCCGGAGGGTATCATGGGGCCGGATTTGATGTTCAACATGAGCCAGCAGGCAGAGAAATTCGGTGCCCGCTATGCTTATGAGAACGTGCTTTCCGTCACCAAAGAAGCATGCAGCGATTTGTTTGTCGTAACAACCTCAGGCGGTGCATATAAGGCTAAGGCCGTTATCATTGCAACGGGTGCCACGGCTCGTTATCTGGGCATTGAGGGTGAGAAGGAACTCATTGGCCACGGTTTGACAGCCTGTGCAACCTGTGATGGTGCTTTCTACCGCGATGTTCCCGTGTGTGTAGTAGGTGGTGGCGACAGCGCTTGTGAGGAGGCTTCTTTCCTGACTCGTTTTGCCAGCAAGGTATACCTGATTCACCGCCGTGATCAGCTGCGCGCCAGCAAAGCCATGCAGCAGCGCGTGCTCTCCAATCCCAAGATTGAGCCGGTTTGGAACAGCACCATTGCCGCATACTGCAAGGATGACGCAGGCGAGCTGAGCTCTATTACCCTGCAAGATACCGTAACCGGTGAGCAGCGTCCGCTTGAGGTCAAGTGCGTGTTCATGGCTATCGGGCACACCCCCAACAGCAAGTTCTTGGGTGACTTGGTAGATGTGGATGAGGCCGGTTTCATTAAGCGCGTGAATGGTGGCACTGCAACCAAGACCCCCGGTCTCTTTGCTGCGGGTGATGTTGCTGACCCCGTGTACCGCCAAGCTGTATCCGCTGCCGGTATGGGCTGCTGGGCAGCCATTGAGGCAGAGCGCTATCTGCTTGCTCAAGAATAATTGTTTTCCCTATTGTAGCGCATGAAACATCGGCTGATTATTTCTGCTTTGCTTCTGGGCGTGTTGGTTTCTTGTGAAACCCCGCAAGCTATTTATGAACAGGCTCAGACTTTATACGAGGCCAAGGACTACGGGTCTGCCGTGCCTTTGTATCGTCGCTCCGCAGAGCGTGGCAACGCAGAAGCTCAGCTGATGTTGGGCAAGTGCTATGATTTCGGCTACGGTGTCAAAAAAGACATCCCTGAGGCCGTGCATTGGTATAATCTGTCAGCCCAAGCCGGTAATGTAGATGCGCAGAACAATTTGGCTGCCTGCTATTACAGCGGAGCCGGTGTGCCTGTCAATATGCAGACCGCCGTGCATTGGTACAGAAAAGCAGCCCAACAAGGCAGTGCCGTAGCCTACAATAATTTGGGCTTGCACTATCTGAACGGGCAGGGCGTAGAGCAAAATAAAGCTATGGCAGCAGAGTATTTTGCCATGGCTGCGCATAAAGATGATGCCAATGGTCAATACAATCTCGGTAAATGTTACTACATGGGCATAGGCGTGCCTCAGAATATGGAGCAAGCCAAGTTCTGGGTATCTAAGGCAGCTGCCCAAGGCCACCGCAATGCCGACCTATTTATGCAAGACAATAATTGGTAACAATTTTTGCTTTCACAAGGTCGCACCTATATAGGTGCGACCGTTTTACGTATATACATGAATACCTCTCCCGACAAGAAAACACCGTGGCGCTCTTTTTGGAGCCTGACCGTCATTCAATCCATGAACTCCCTGAATGAAAAAGGGGTTCAGTTTTTGCTCATCGCTCTCGGTATATGGATGGCAAAAGAATTACAGTATCCGCTTTCGGTATTGATAGTATTGCCTTTTGTGTTGTTTTCTCCGTTGGGGGGCTGGTTGGCAGACCGCTATTGTAAAACTCGCCTATTGCAAGCCATGGTGCTTTTGCAGGTGATTGTGCTGACCGGTATGACCGCCGGGTTGTTCATGCATAATTTGTGGGTTGCCATTTCTTTTTTCACCGTATTTTGTGTTCAGGCCATGTTTTTCAGCCCTGCCAAAAAGGGATTGGTTAAAGATATTGTAGGGTCTGAGAATATCGGTTTTGCCAGTGGTATTTTAGAGATTAGCTCCATGTTGGCTTTGCTTATCGGCCAGATTGGTGCGCTATCGCTTGTCTATATTCTATTGTGCCGTTGGGGGGCATCTGCCGGTTATGAAGCTGCTGCCTGGCCTTGCGCTTGTGCAACTGCCGGTGCCGTGTTGGTATTTATCCTCAGTCTTACGATTCCCAAGTATAAAGCAGAGAGTACCAAGCCTTTCAAGTGGAGCTTGCTTTGGGAGCATTTTACCCAGCTTAAAATGCTGTGGCGTAACCCGGTGTTACGCAATAGTGAGGTAGGCATCGGCTATTTCTGGTTTATTGCGGGTACAATGATGCTCATTGCTCTGCAAATGGCTGCAGAGGCTCATCCTGTGGCATCTTCTTCCGATTTCATGGAGGTGCTCGGGCAGCAGAAGGATTCTGCCTTGCTGATGGCATGGATAAGCGGTGGCTCCATCCTTGGCGGTGTGTTGGCCTCAGTGGCCTGTGCCAAGCGTATTCGTGCATGGGTGGCAGATGCCGGCGGTATCGGTATGACCGTTGGGTGTATCTTGTTAGCTCTGGTGCCGTATGGTACACCGCTTTTCTTTATTTCTCTTGCATTTACCGGGTTTATGGCTGCTGGGTATTTGGTTCCGTTAAATGCGCTGCTGCAAGATAGAGCCGACAATGATAAGCGAGGCGATGTTATTGCCGCCGGTAATCTAGTGGATTGTTTCTTGGGCATCCTGTCGGTGGTGGTGCAGTATGCTATGAAAGAAATGGGGCTTTCTCCCCAAACCCAGTGTGCGCTATTGGCATGCAGTAGTGCGGTGGTAGCCGTGTTTATTTTCCGCAATGTGAAGCGATATATTTGAAACCTCTGACTTGATTTCTGAACGTCAGTTTGATACACTACTGAAAAGATGCGCGTACCGGTCACCATAGTTCTCTTATCCTGTGCTTTGTTGAATAACTGTAGTCTCGAACAAAGACTTGATACTGTTGCTGCAAATATACATCGGCAATTTGAGGAGGCTGATTCTTGGGATAAGCTGCCCTTGCGCGTTATTTCTTGGGAGCAGGCCATCGCAATGGTGATGCGGTGCAATGCTTCTGTCAAAGATGCCCAAAGTATGATTGAGGAGGCTGAGCGTGAAAGCCTCAGTGTTTATACGGAGATGATACCGGGGCTTTCTTATTATGGGTATTTTACGAAATCCATTGAGCAGCTTTCTAATAATGTTTCTGCAAACGACTTGAGCTCCAATATCAACGTAACATTCTCAATCCCTACGTTATCTCAGGTGCCTTACCGGGTGTATGCGGCTAAAGCTCGCACCTATGCTGCCATAAAGGCCAAAGAGGGCAAAGAACGAGAGCTGATTGCTCAGGTGTATGCGTTGGTGAGAAACCGTGAGCTTGACCTCAAGCTGCGTGATTTATCTCAAACGAACCCCGATTTGACAGAGCAGGATAAGCTGTTAGCCAATAAAAATGATATTACGGCCGATGCCGCGCATTGGCAGAAGATGAGTGAGCTTTTGGGGGATTATTCTGCGCGCTGGCAAATCCTGCCTTCTTCTGCTCCTAAAATTAGCTGGGGTAAGTATGAGCCCCGTATGAATAAGCTGGATGATTTGGTGGTTTGTATGTATGCTTTGCGTTTGGAACAAGCCAGACTTTCTCAATACCAAACGGCGTTGCGCTATTTCCCGACGATTAATACATCTCTCTACAGTCCGTCTTTGTTCTCTTCTTCCGGCGGTACGTATCAAGGTACCTTCTTGAGCGGGGAAGATACCCGCCTCAATCTCTCGCTCAGTTATTCGTTGGACACACAGCTCTCTAACTGGAACAGTTATAAGCGAGGGAAAGCTCAATACGAAAAATCCCAACGAGAGGTTGCTGCCGGTATTATTGAGCATAAAAACAAGTTGGCAACGCTCAAAGCCAGTGTGAGAGAGTATAATAATTGGCGCTCATATATGGAGAAACGCATAGACTATCTCCGGCACCAGCCTGCCGCTACGGCCGAAGAGCTTATCGCGCGGGATCGCTCTATCTACGATATGAAAAAAGAGCTTATCAACCAGGAAAAGGCAGCCGTAGAATCTGAGGCTGCCATGGTGTTGGAGTATGGCTTGATTCGTTGAACGAGCTGATATCAACGCTTCTTAGCCGTGGCTTTTCTTTTACTCGGGGTAGTCGGGCATTCTTTGTCTGTTCCGGAGTCGGCTGTCTTGGGGCTGCTGTTGCCTACGCGTGGGTCTAATCGGAACTCCCACTTCAAATCATCTACCTCACCGAAGATGACGATATCAAGCATGAAATCCGACAAGAAGGTGATAGGGGAGAGCAGAATGGTAGGCAAGCTGGATACCTGCGGCCACAGGTTGCCGTATATCTCCATGTTGTTGAGGTTGATATCCAGCACGCCGGTTACTTTCAGATTATAGCCTAATGCTTTGAGATTTTCTGTTTTGAAATGCCCGTTTTCAATCACGAATTTCAGGAACGCATTTTGTAGGTCATAAGCAAAGACGTGGTTATAGCCCGGTAAGTACTGAGCGGTACGATCCAGTTGATTGCCGATGGCATTGATGGTTGACCCTGTGGTTTTGGAGAGTCTCCTTAACACGGAATCCGTCTTTTGTTTACGCACGGATTCATCCAGTTCTTTAATGTTCCCCGTTACGTCGGATACAAAAGCACCAATGGGTTGGAATATACTCAGTGTAAGGAGGTTCCCGTTGACAATGCGGGCGGCTCCGTATGCTTTGATATCATTAATGTCAGAGGTAGGGGAACGGAATCTGATGTTCGCTTCACACAAGGCTGACTCCATGTCCGCACCGTAGGCCTTCGCTATCTTTTTGAGGTCCATATTCTGGGCCTTAACCTCACCGTCAAATGCCGGGGCTGTTTTAGAGATACCAATCTTGACTGCTGCGTTCACGGTGCCATCCCAGCAGAGAGCATTCATGCGATCCAGATAGATGTAATCGTCCGTCAGATTGACGAAGCCGGTGAAGCGAGTCATCGGTATTTGGGTACCGAGGAAATCAAGCCCTGTCAGTTGCGCGCTTTGCACGCGGATGTGGCCTTTCATTTTCTCAGTGCTATCTGAGTAAATGGGGAATTGGCAATACTCCGTACTGATACCGGTGGGATACGGGGTAAGCAGTATGCTCAGGTAATCTCTCAGATCGGCATAGAACATGCCTAAAGCATATCCCGGGTATACGTTGCCTTGTACATTGGTAAGGCGTACGGCACCGTTTTCTATGTCTATGAGTACCTTGTCGCCTTTTAAGACGGACGTTTTATGTTTTTTTACTCCCGGGCCCTGTTTGTTGAGCCCGAGCTTGGTGAAATCCTGCAGCTTGAGCCAAGGCAAATTATCGTACTCAAGCGTAACATCAGTCATGGTGATATCAATAACGGTCGGCAGGGTAGCACCGTCTTTGACAATATCTTCTCTGTAATCAACTCTCAGGTGAGTCAATGCCTTGACAACGGAGGTGAAAGGAAGCTTGCCGAGCTGCTTGTTCAGTATTTCATGGCCGTGCTCATCTTCTTCAATACCGCTGAGTTGATATTGTGTATTGTGTAAGGTTATATCGCAGTCAACGGCAACATCAAGCCCATTGTCATATTTTACATCTACTACGATGTTTTCAATGTTTGATTTACTGTTGTCTGTAAATCTGAAGTCTCGCAAGATGTCATGAGCCTCATCATAATCCATCAACTCGTCCACGATATCGGGCCGAATCGTGTTGGTGCCGGTTGCGTGCAGGTTACGGGCTGTGTTGCCACTTAACGTTGCATTCAAGGTGCCGGTGGCGTGCTTTACCAGAACATCTCCTCGGTAATCAATGCTGCCGTCTGTGGCGCTGTTTGCGTGGATATCGGCGGCCACATCAACCGTAATCTTCTTGCCTTGAAAAGTTTGAATTTTGTGTGGCGTGCGTACCAATTGCGGCACATTTACCTTAATGTCGGCCTGATTAAGGGTACCCTTGCTTAAATCCCAATCCACGTTACCGGCCAAGGTAACATTATGCGGCATTTCTATATCTTTCAACGCTATCCCGAATGCTTCGGTAATATGTTGCAAGTTAGAGCAGGGAAGTATGGCCGATATATTGCGTATATGGAGATTAGAGTCATCTTCAATCGATACATCGGCGTTGAAGATAGCATGGTGCTCACCGGTCCCGGTAGCCGGTGTAAACATGAAGTTGAAGGCCCCTTCTTTATGCTCGGGAATCTTAAGCCCGGCAGTCATACGCCCGAGCCGTTGGGATTCGTATTGAATACCCTCAACTTCCATTTGCATCTCGGCTTCGGTCAATGTTTCGGGCATGAGCTTGCCGTCATGCGCATGCGCTTGAGCCGTGAGTTTTATGGCTTCAATCTCCAGCTGCTCTTTAATCATCTTGCCGACAGTCAAAGCAAGTTCGGCTTGCTTTACGCCGGTGCCGATGTCTGAATGAGAGAAACCATGAACTTTGCTTTCAATGTTAAAGTTTTGTGTAGTTAGACCGTTAAAATCAAATGTGTTGCAGGAGAACGCGGCCTGAGCCTCTTCAAAAGAAAGGCCTCCCTGTCTGCTTGTCGTGTCAGCCTGTTGAATATTCAGACCAAGCTTGGGTGCCGAAATATGGAGTGTTTTTTCATCGTCCAATTGACATTGAAAGGTTTCGGCTTCTATATCCAAGTTAATTGAATGTGCTTTTTGCAGCAGCGTCTCTGTGACACCGGCACCCTTGTTGCATGAGAATGTCAGTACCGGCGCGTTCAGTTGATAACTCATGAACCCTAATTGCTGCAACGATAATTGGGCTTGCAGGGACTTTACTTCGGGGATGAAATGTTGTTCGTAGCTGTCTCCCGGCTTGAATTGCGGCATACTCAAGTCTGCTTTTGCTTGCAGCTTCAAGTTGTTACCCAGTTTGAGTCCCATGGGAACGATGACGGGCTCCGTCAAAAATTCATTGACCAAGGAGATGATTCTGAGAATCGGTAAATCTGCTTGAATTTCTGCATGCCCTTTACCCTCATTGGCAATGGCCATGCATTTGATTTTACCATCAGGGAATTTCAAGGTGAGGTTATCAACATTGAAGTTACCATTGTTGTAGAAGAATGAGATGAAAAGATGATCAACGGTCGAGTCTCCGATATGGATGTTATGCTGCTCAAGCTCGCCGTTCAACGTGGCTTCGTGCAGCGAAAAATCTTCTTCAAATATAGCGTTGACGCTGAGAGAAACATGGGGATTGTCTTCTGGATTGTGTCTGAATTTTTTCAGCAAATCCAAGGTTTCGCCATCGGCCAGTGCTTTTGTCATTTCCAGCAATGCAGCATCGCTTTCAAGGGTAAGCGTCAATTTGCGGGTTTCCAGTTCATACCCGCCTTTGAGTTGCACCCGGGCATCGGGTTTGACGGTTTTGAATGCTAAATTGTTGATGATAACGCGGTCTCCTTCGTAATCCAAATTGATTTCGGAATCACGGAAGCAAAATTGAGCGATATCATATTTAGGGGCTCTTGCCTGAATTTGAAGTTTAACCTCTTTTCCGGCTGCAATATTCAGGTGGAGTTCCGGGAACTCATTGGGGGCCCAATGCTGCTCTTCAATCATGTGGTAGGTGCGGTCTACCACACTTTGGCAGGTTTTGATAAGAGCCGGTATCACCAGTTTCTCCTGCTCTTCCTCAGCAGAGTCACCTTTGAGCAGCTCTTCTATATCAAAGGCTCCTTTAATGTGTATGGGAATGCCTTGTAGTTTGAGGTCGGAGGTTCTCAGTGAGACGTATTGATTGTGAAATGCTGCTGAAAAGTTAATTTGAGTTGCAGCCAGTTCGTGATATTCTTCTGTATCCGAAACGGGAATTGCAATTTTTCCGTTTTTCAGAGTGAGCGATTTGGGCTCTATTTCACCGATAAATAATTTGAGCGGAGCAAAGGTTGCAGAAATGCATTCTGCCTTGATGACCGGAGTTTTATCATCGGGGCGCGCAAACACGCGCACATCATCCGCCACAAGAGCCGCGCGACGGAAAATATTAAACTTAACCTTGCCTATCTTAATAGGTACACCTTCAGCGGCAATGGCTTCTTCTATTTTATCAATGGCAAACCTCGGCAGCCCTGCGGTTGATAACCAGATGGCAAGCGTACAAAAAAACAAAAATATAAGCAAGCAGATGGTCGGAAAAAAGGACCCGACTCGTTTAATTGCTGGCTTTTTTGTCATCTACGCAATTTGGGGTGGATGGCTTGCTATGTTAAATTTCAGGGTCAGTCTCACCCTCGGGCAGGGGAGGTGCCTTGGGGAGATTTTTCTCGATGTCATCAAGAAGATTCACCATATCCACCCCTCGCTGGGCGGAGTTGTCATGCTTGAATGTAAGCTTCGGCGTGTTGCGCAGTACAACACGCCGACTTACGGCTTTCTGGATGAGCCCACGATTTTTCGTGAGCTTTTCCAATACTTGAGACGGAGCCATACGCCCCACGACGCCGACCCATACTCGGCCTTCCTTGAGGTCTTCCGTTATTTCAACATCAAGAATCGAGACAATGGTGCCATTCCAATCAAACTCCTTCTGTACGAAGTTGCCGATTTCGCGGCGCATCAGCTCATTTACCTTGTCGAGTCGTCGTGAGGCCATGGTATTGCGTCTTATCAGAGTGTTTGCTTAATCTTCTCCAGAGAGTAGCATTCGATGATGTCACCCTCTTCGTAATCGTTGTAGTCGGCAAGGCGAATACCGCACTCCAGACCGCTCTTGACTTCCTCCACCTCGTCTTGGAAGCGACGAAGCGTAGACATGCGGCCGTCGAATACAACCTGTCCATCGCGCAGAACGCGGGCCTCGGCTGTGCGCAGCATCTTACCGTCCGATACATAAGACCCCGCAGCTTTGCCTTTGTTCAATTTAAATACCTGTCTGATTTCGGCATGACCCAGAACGGTCTCACGGGTTTCAGGCTCAAGCAGACCGAGCATGGCGTCCTTCACCTGGTCAATCAGTTCGTATACGATAGAGTAAATCTTTACCTGTACACCCTCTCGCTTAACGGCCTTTACTGCATTGCTTTCAACTTTGACGTTGAAGCCCAGCACAATAGCGTCGGATGAGGAGGCAAGAAGAATATCACTCTCGGAAATAGGACCGGCAGATGCACCGATGAACTGGCACTCCACCTTCTCACTCTCGATATCGAGAATGGCCTTCTTAATGGCCTCTACAGAGCCCTGCACGTCACCCTTGAGGTAGAGCTTGAGCACGGCCTTCTGGCTGCCATCGCCCATCATAGCCAAGATGTCTTCCATGCGAGAGCGCTTGGGTGCGGCAAGGCGCTGTTGGCGCATCTCTTCCTGTCGCTCTTCGGAGAGCTTACGAGCGGCACGCTCGTTGTCCATCTCAACCATTTCATCACCCACATTGGGGGTCTGCAAGAAACCGGAGACCTCAGCAGGCATACCCGGGGTAACTTTCTTGATTGCTTTGCCCTGGTCGTTGAACAAAGTTTTAACTTTACCGGCGTAGGGACCGCAGATGAAAGGCATGCCTACCTTGAGAGTACCGCTTTGTACGATAACCGTGGCAGAGCTACCCTTACCTTGCTCGATACGAGCCTCGATGATGGAGGCGCGGCAGTTACCGCGGGGATTGGCTTTCAGCTCCATCACTTCTGCCTGCAAGCAAAGCAGGTCAAGCAGGTCGTCTATACCGGCACCGGTGTGGGCAGAGACGTCAACACATTCGATTTCACCACCGAAGTCTGTGGGCATCAGGTCATTTTCCATCAACTGCGTGCGCACACGAATCGGGTCGGCTGTGGGAAGGTCACACTTGTTAACGGCTACAATGATGGTCTTACCGGCAGCTTTGGCATGCATAATAGCCTCTTTGGTCTGCGGCATAATACCATCGTTGGCGGCTACTACCAGCACCACGATATCCGTTACGTCGGCACCACGGGCGCGCATCTCGGTGAAAATGGCGTGGCCGGGGGTGTCAATAAAGGTGAGCAGACTGCCGTTGTGGTCAACAGAGTATGCACCGATATGCTGGGTGATACCACCCGCCTCACCGGATACTACCTTGGTGCGGCGAATGTAGTCCAAAAGGGAGGTTTTGCCATGGTCTACGTGTCCCATCACTGTGATGATGGGGGTGCGTACCTTGAGCGCGTCTTCCGGCTCTTTTTCAATGGCTACGGCCTCGGGCTCTTTAACAACCTCTACCGGGGCTTTTACGCCGGCGCCTTTTTCACGCTTCACTCGCTCGTAGGCAAAACCATGCTTCTCGCACAAGGCGGATACTTGGTCGCTGTCAAGTGAGGTGGAGGGGTT
>JAFYUT010000002.1 GCA_017549485.1 Akkermansia sp. | reverse complement strand
TGACCGATATGGGCTTCTTGCCCATTGTGCGCCAAATCATTAACCGGTGCCCGTGGGAGGGGCGCCACACACTCTTCTTCTCGGCCACCATGCCGCAAATTCTGCAAGGCTTTGCCAAGTGGTGCCTCACCGACCCCGTAGAGGTGGCCATAGCTCGCAGTGAAGTAGCCGCCACCATCTCACACGCATTCTACCCCGTGGGGTTGGATCAGCGTGATGATTTGTTGCTGGCTTTGGTGAAGAACACCGACTTCCGCAACCTCATGGTCTTCACCCGCACCCGCAAAGAGGCCGATACCGTGGCCAACATGCTCAGCAACGCCGGTTGGGGCAAAGAGGTAACCGTCATGCACTCCGACATCCCTCAAAAAGAACGCATGGCCGCCCTGCGTGGCTTTAAGGAGGATAAATACCGCATCCTTGTAGCAACCGATGTTGCCGCCCGCGGTATCGATGTAAACGGTGTTACCCACGTCATTAACTACCGTGTACCCGAAAACCCCGAGGACTACGTACACCGCATCGGCCGCACCGGCCGCGCCGAGGCCCAAGGCGATGCCTTCACCCTACTTACCGCAGACGAGGTAGACTTTGCCAAGAGTGTTGAAATCTTTATTAAGCAGAAGATTGAACGCCGCAAACTGGATGGCTTTGACTACGCCTACACCGCCCTGCTGGACGAAGGCGCACGCCCCATCCGCAAGCCCCGCCCGGCTGCCCCCAAGCGCCGCAGACGCTAAAAAAACTCATAGCGGAAGTTTGAAGTTGAAAGCACGATTCACCGGCTGTTAGTTTAAGCAAACATACATCATGACTCTCAACAACATCGATTTACAAATACTGGCCGTAGCGGAAGACCGCCTCAAGGGATTTTACCGCTACCCGTTTGATGAGATAGCTACGCGCTGCGGTTTGACCGTGGAAACAGTGCTGGAGCATCTGCGCGCCCTACTGGCAAGCGGGGCGGTACGCCGTATACGCCAAACCCTGCTTTCCACCAGTTTGGCAGACGGTGCCCTGGTGGCTTGGCAAGTACCGCAAGATAAACTGGAGAGTGCGTGGGAATGGCTGCGCCTGAATGACCCTTTCACCGGGCATGTAGTACTGCGCAGCTGTGATAACCCACAGGCACCCGGGGCAGATTACCGCCTTTGGACCACCCTTAAAGTCCCCACCGGCAGCAACACGGTAGAAGGCCACTGCCGCTTGCTTATGCGCCATATAGGTGCTACGGATTTCGCACCGCTGCCCGTAGTGGGTATGTTTGCGCTGGGCGTGGGGCATGTGCGCCGTGCTGGGCTGCAACCCGGCGACAAAACCACAGAGCTGCCCCGCATGCAGTGCCCCACCCGCCCCGAGCTTACCGAACAAGATTGGCAGGTGCTCATGGTGCTCAAAGAAAGCCTGCAACCCGAGGAATTGGTGCGCGACCCTTGGGCCGAGCGCGCCCACAGCATCGGCATGTCCTGCGATGAGTTCTGCGCCATTGCGGAAAGCCTTGATACCCGCAAGGTTATAGGCCGTTTTGCCACGTTCCTGAACCACACCGGCAGCAGCAATAAGCAAAGCGGCACAGGTGCCGCCGGGCTCTTCCATTGGGCTGTACCCACCGGTATGGAAGAACGCGCCGGGGCTGAATGTGGCCGCCACATCTGCATGACCCACTGTTACTGGCGCAGTGGCGGCGAAAAGTTCGGCGGCGCCCAAATCATGGGCGTGGTGCACTCCCCCACATGGGAGGGCGTGTTGGCCCACAAAGCCGCCATCGATGCCCACTTGGCTGCCTGCGGTATCCCCCTGCTCCACACCGCCATCTTCCGCAGCGAAAAAGCCATCATCAACCCCAGCGAGATTGACCCCGTGCAATATTACAACTGGCTCAGCAAGTACAGCTTATAGCATATAGAAACATACAATGAAAACATAATTTCATGAAAACAGCGTTTGTATAAAATTATATTTTCATTATACTTATTATTTTTTGTAACTTGCTCACTGTAGAGAGATTACACAAAAAAACATCATTACAAGAACAACTCCGTGCAATGATGTTTTTATATCGCGCAAACGCAGGAATCAAAGCAAATAGCAAAGCGCTGCTGCGGGTATGCGGAACAAGGGGGAAGAGCCTGGGGGCTCTACACGGCCAAAGTCATTCGGGCTCTTGGTAGCCAAGAGGCAAAGGTCGTTTTCCCCTTTGCGGCAGGCCGAGATAATGGCATCTTGCGCCGACAGCTCAGAATCGTTGCGGTATTTCACCTCACAAAGAATGTGCTTGCCATTACGCATTTCAACGGCTATGTCAATCTCATTCTTACCCTTAGCCCCGCTGCGCATAAAGCCGACATCCCCATATTTGGCATAAGCAGAGTAAAGGTGTTTATACATGGTGCATTCTGCCATAAGCCCCATATCGGTTTCATTGTTCATGGGGGTATAGCGCATCAGGCTTGCATTGCGCAGGGCCACATCTGCTACGTATATCTTGGGTTGAGCACTCAAGCCCTTTTTACCCGTAGCACAGAGGTTGCGGGATATGTAAATGAGATTCGCATCCTGCAAATAACTCATGTAGCGGGAGAGGGTCGGTTTAGATGTACCCAAGGCGCTGCTCATGGTGTCTAAATTAAACACGCTGCCACAGTGCAGGCAAAGATATAAAAATATCTTTTCAAGCTGCACAGGGTTGCGCACATCAAACAGAGACGGCACGTCTCGCTTGAGCACTTTGTCCACCACATCCTCACGCAGAAGATTGAGCACCGTTTCCTCGTCTTTGAGCTTCAGAAGCTCGGGGAACCCACCCTGCTGTAAATAATGATACCAATGCGGGGTCAGGCCACTTAACTGCGCCATCAGCTTGCTGAAATCAGCGGTTGACAGGTTGGGAATGTTTTCTATACCGGGCAATTCACCTACCGGCGGGTGCACCCCTTGCAGCTCACAATACTCGCGGAACAACATGGTAGGCATGCGGAATACACGCCAACGCCCCACGCCACTATCAGAGGCTCCACGCTCTATAGCCGGACTGGCAGAGCCCGTTGCCATTAACTGCACCTCCGGGTAATGGTCATAGAGTGTCTTCACCCACAGGGACCAATCCTCAGCGTACTGGATTTCGTCTAAAAAATAATAGCAGGTACCCCCGCGGTAGTGCGTATTGCGGTACGCCTCTAACACGGCACGCAAGCCGCTGAGCTTGAATACAGGGTTATCAAAAGAAATATACAGGATATTGTCAGCGGGCACGCCTTGCTCCAACAAGTGCGCAATCACTTGGCGCATCACTGTTGTTTTGCCTACGCGCCTTGCCCCGCTCAATACCGCAAAACGCCGTAATTCAGGGTGAGTTAAAGTCTTTACCACATCGTAAAACGCTTGGCGCTTCAACTCGGGCAACACTCCCCCTACCCGCTCAGTCTTCCACCACGGGTTTACTTGCTTCAGCAAGCCGTACAACTCCAGCTCTCCGAATATGGGTTTCGTCGTTTCCATCTCAGGGCTTAATATACACCTCTCTTCTCCACTTTGCAAGCATAATGAAAACATAGTTTCATGAAAATGCGCTCTTCTTGTAATTATCTTTATATAAAACAAGCATTTTCATGAAAAGAAGCTTATTTTCGTATGTTTTTCTGCATACACCGAGCCCAAAACACACGTTAAAAAACATAGTTTCATGAAAACAGCATTTTCATGAAACCATGTTTTCATTATATACAAATTTATCATTACAAGCTTTATTATAATCAATTTACAAAGAATACACCTTTTATTCAGGGCATCTCAAAAGGCTTGCCGACGTGCAAAATTGCCCCAAAAAGGCACAAAAATAAGCATAGTTTCATGAAAACAGCGTTTCTATGAAAGTATGTTTTCATTATAGACCACGTACATAAAAACCCCGCAGAGATGAACAACGCACCTCTGCGGGGGAAAATCAGTCAATTACCGAGCCTGTTTGCCATTTACTCAGCCTTGAGGATGGCGAGGCGGGCAGGGTCAAGCTGCTCCCAGGGGAGATCGGCCTTGGTAAAGTGGCCGTAATTGGTGGAGCGAGCAAAGATGGGGCGACGCAAGCCGAGCACCTTCTCCATATCCGCAGGCTTGAAGGAGAAGGCCTTGAGCACGCGCTCAATGATAACAGCCTCATCCACATGAGCAGAGCCGAAGGTCTCCACATCTACCATGATAGACACGGGAGAAGCTTTACCGATAGCATAAGCCACCTGCAACTCGCAGCGGTCTGCCAAGCCGGCAGCAACAATGTGTTTGGCAACCCAGCGGCACATGTAGGCACCGGAGCGGTCTACCTTGCTGCAATCTTTACCGGAGAACGCACCACCGCCGTGGCGACCCATACCGCCGTAGGTATCAACGATAATCTTGCGCCCGGTGAGGCCGGAGTCGCCGTGGGGGCCACCGATAACGAAACGCCCGGTGGGGTTGATGAAGAACTCGGTCTGCTCGGTGATAAGCTCAGCCGGGAGCACGCGGCGCACGAGCTCCTCACAGAAAGCGCGGATGGTTTCAATGCTCACGTCCTCGGTATGCTGGGAGCTGAGCACCACATTGAGAATGCGGGCGGGCTTACCATCGGCACCGTATTCCACAGCCACTTGGCTCTTGCTGTCGGGGCGCAACCAAGCAACCTCACCGCTGTGGCGCACACGTGCCAGCTCAATCATGATGCGGTGAGCAAACATGATGGGGGCGGGCATCAGCTCCGGTGTTTCGTCAGAAGCATAACCGAACATGATACCTTGGTCGCCGGCACCCTGCTCGGCACCCTCCTTGCCTTCTGCGGCACAGGCATCCACACCCTGAGCAATATCAGGGCTTTGGGTAGAAAGGTAATTGGTAACGTCCAGCGTCTCGGCATTGAATACCTCGTCATCTGCCGGGGTAGCATAGCCAATGGAGCGCACAACGTCACGCACCAATGTTTCGTAATCAATCACGGCTTTGGTAGTAATCTCACCTGCCAAGATAACGTGGCCGTCTTTTACCAGAGTTTCACAAGCAACGCGGCTGGCAGGGTCTTGAGCAAGACAGGCATCCACAATGGTATCGGAGATGAGGTCGGCCACCTTATCAGGATGCCCCTCACCAACGGATTCGGATGAGAAAATACGGTTATTCTTCATAATTATTCGTAGTTTGTGAATTTGAAACCCTTAAGACCACTGGACATTTCATTTTTAGGCTGTCCGAAGGCGGCCATGACTGAGCTGGCAATGAGGGCAGATTTGTTGCAGAGCTCGGGGCCGTAGTCGAGCGTGCAGCGGAAGATATCCCACAGCAGGGTCATCTCATTGCGGAACTGATTACCCTGCACAATGTAATGATTAAACCCGGCGGCATGCAGCGCGGCGGTCTCATTGCGTGTGAGGTTGCATGTATGTTTCTGGCGCAGGGTAGAGGCATCCACATTGTGCCAACCGTCACGCTCTACCATTTGGGCGCGGCGCAGGCAAAGGTCTGCATTGTAAGGGTCTTTGCGAATATCTGCCAACAAGCGCAGGTGCTCACGGCGTAAGGCGCTGTTGCGCGGCAGGGGGTCATTCACCACAATGGAGAAATACTCCGGGTGCTCCAACTGCGTAAAGATAGCGGGGCGTGTAGCATCCACCGGGTGCAGGCACACGTTGGTATACATCTCGGCCAGTTTGTTGTAAAGGGAGGGCGTGCGGCGATTTTGCTCGGCAATCAGGCGATTGGGGTGGCAGCAAATCATCATCTTGGGGCAAATCTCACGCATGCGGGCAGCCAAGCGGTCATTAGCCACACAAACGCTGTTTTTGCGCACACGGTCACAGCGGTACAGCTCACTTACCAAGGCGGAGCAGTAGGTATCGTGGAGCATGTCATCCGTAATAAACGGATTATCGAATGTGAGCATCACACCTACATTGAGAGCGGCATACTTCTCCAGCGTGGCAGAAAACGCAGACAAGCCCATGGGGCGGCGCTCGGTATACCAATCAAGAGACCACTTGCAGGCAGGGCAACCGGCAACACTGAACGGCTTGCGCAGCGGGAAACTGCGGGATAAATTCTCAATAACAACCCCCAATGACGCATCGTAACGGAACGCACCGCCGAAGGTCCACTGGGTTCTCGGCAGGTGGTTGTCCACCATGAACATCAGCTGTTCTGCTGTAATAGGTTTAATGATAGAGCTCATGCGGGTTGATGCGGTAAAATGGATTCCCAGAAACGCTGGCTGATGGCGTGCATGGCATTTTCATCTGCCCCGTCATTACGCAACACCAAACGCAGCAAATCAAACAGAATGGAAGAGCCGTTGGCATGGCCGCGCCCCTGCATCTTGAAATGGCGGAATCCCATATCGCGCAGGCGCTTAATTTCGGCCGTAGTCAAGGCCAACACGCTGTGTTTTTCATGCGTGAGCAGCGTGCCCATATCTTTACAGCCATTCGTGTTCTGACGCTTATCAAAATCAGAGCCATCATACCCGAAGTAGTTGAGCGCCATATCCGACAACGAGCTATAGTGGTAGGGGCGCAGCGGGCAATGGCGAATGCAATACTCATTCACCAAGAGAATGTGGCGTTCTTTGTCCTCAATCTGCTCTAACAGGTCGTAATTCAGCACATCATCGGGGTGCACCATCACCTCGTCATACTTATCGGCCAAGCGCTTGTATACATCAAGCTTACCCTTACCGCCGCCATTGGTAATTTTGAGAATACTGGAGACCGTGCGCAGCTTGGGATACTCACGGCGCACATGGTCATACAGGGCATCACTGGCCATAATGACGGCATTGCGCTTCGTGGGGTTGTGGTTACCGGCAAAAACAAGCATGGCATTGCCGAGGGGATCCTTCATGTGCTCCTCTTTCAGATTGAGGTTGGTGAAGGTGTAATACATGGCAATGTTACGCTTCTCGTACTCCAAACCGGCAGCGCGTATTTCCTCCGCATCTCGCATCAGGTGCTTAAGCACACGCCCGCTGTTCCAGGAACAGAGCGGCGCACCATGCACAATATTAAAAGGCTCAAAGCCTAACAACAACTTACAAAAGTCATGGAAAGCCACCAGCTCGCGGTCATTAACGAACGCGCCCGATACATCCCATACGGCATCCGGCCAATCAGGATTAAGATATGGTGAAATTGTTGCCATTTTTTACGCGGGCGAGTATACCACACAGTTACCTGAATGGCAAGATAAAACACATTCAGCTCACAAATTAAGACTTACCCTCGGCAAAGGTAAATACCTTTTGATGCCAATGCACCTCGGGGCGGGAATCCGGTGCCAAATAGACCTCTACCACATCAAATCGTGTTTTGATATCCTCTTGCGGGTGCAGCAGGCGCAGCCAATTGAGCAGCCCCACACGCAGCAAGCGGCGTTTGGAGGCATTCACCATGCGCATGGGCGCCCCGCTGCGATGGCCGGTAGCGCTTTTCACCTCAACAGCCACCAAGGTATCGCCATGGCGGCACACCAAATCAAGCTCACCACGCTTACCCCAACGCCAATTACGGCGTAACACCTTAACCCCCTGAGCCCTCAAAAAGGAGGCCGCCACCAGCTCACCGTACGCGCCGATGTAAGCGGTAGAAGGCACGGACTCAGAGTCCCAGGGGCAGCTCCATTTGTGCAACAGGTGCAAACGTGCAGCGATGGTGTATCGTAACTCCATATTTTCTGATGGCTTCCAGATGCGCTTTGGTACCATACCCCGCATGGCGGTCAAAGCCATATTGCGGAAACTCCTCAGCCAACCGCTGCATATAGCGGTCGCGCGTTACTTTGGCCAACACACTGGCGGCAGCTATGCTCAGGCAGCGGGCGTCTCCCTTAACCATATTTTGCGAGGGGAGGGGAAAATTCGGCACCGCCAAGCCATCTATCAGGCAAAAATCCACCGCAGGTGTTATACCCTGAGCCGCACGAGCCATGGCCAAATGCGTGGCGCGCAAAATGTTCAGCTCATCAATCTCTTGCACGGTAGCCTCGGCCACACATTTAAGCACACGCTCATCGGCCATGAGCTGTTCATAGAGAGCATCTCTCTTCTTGGCGGTCAGCTTTTTAGAGTCATTAAGACCGGGTATGTCATACCCGGGGGGCAACACAACCGCCGCAGCCACCACCGGGCCGGCAAGGGGGCCTCTGCCCGCCTCATCAATACCGCACACATGCTTATACCCGGCAGCATAAGCGGCGGCCTCGGCGGTCATATCGGGCGCAGGGGGAATCTCTACCTGTACTTTTCTACTCATCTTCGGCATCAGGGGTGGGTTTCTTACGCTCGGGGATTTGCTTGCGCAGGCGCTCAGGCAGGGCCTCTTTTTCTCCTAACTGAAAGAGCACCTCAATATCCTCCAAGTAGCGGCTCATGTGCGTGTCCGGGCCGTTATCCTCACGGCGCAGCACATCCATGGCTTCTCGGTATGTGGCAAAACTGCCTTTGCGGGGAGATTTGCCCAAATGCGTAATCTCATACCAGTCCAAATAATCTCGGGCACGAATGGAGGTGGTGACGTATGCCTCCCTCAGCTCACGCACCGGGCCCAGAATCTGCTGCACATCATCGGCGGATTTACCATTGAGAAGCTCAGCTATCAAACGCTGATATTCAACGATAATGGGTCTATACCCCGGGAATGCATGCACGGTAAGCTCCAGCAGGCGGTCCGATAACGGGCGCATCTGCGCACGCCAATCGGGTACCTCCATCAGGGCATAAACATTATCCAGACTCACCGGGCGAGAGGTGCGCGTCTCCTTATCGTAATGTAAAATGGTAATCACCTCTTTAAGCTGCTGCTCGGTCTCCATGGGGGTGAGCATCTCGGTGGCGGGGGCTTCGGCCATGGCAGCCAGCTGCAAGGCCCACCAGCGGTGTAACATGCCCTCATCTATCCCCAGCTCATGAAAGTGAGAGGCGATAATCTCGGTGGGGGTACCCTCGGTCAACACAGACTCCGCCACCAACTCGCGCAACTGTGCCTGCCCACCCTCTCGGCTCACCAAGCACATCACCAACACACCGCACGATACCTCGTACACCTCGCGAGAGGAGGCATCCAAGCGCGCCGCATTTTCGGTAGAAATAATCGTCTCGGGCGACATCATTTCTGCCTTCTCAAACAGGTTGCGGTACAAACGGCGGTCTGCATTGCCGCTTCTCCATAAAATGGCCTGTTGCACACCGGTTACCAGCCACTCGGGCACGCGGATAGAGTCCGGCAGAGCATCGGCGCGCACCTCGCGCAGGGCGCGCTCATACAACACCATGGTGATGATGGAGTTCGTGAGGCGGTCTACATCTATACCACCACCGGGGTGAATACGTATCTGCAAGTTCGGTTCATTGCCGATAATGGAGATACGCGTGCGGATGGGGCGTGCTACCTCGCGGTCGGTCGTTTGCCCGATAAGTCTGATAGATACCGTGAATCGGTGGTCATCTTCAAACCCCAGCAAAGCGTTCACACGCCCACGCACCTCATCTGCCTTGGTGGCTATGGCACCCATGTGCAAAGAATCACCGCCACTCACCGAAAACATGCGAGATTGTGATACCACGTGATCATCCGGTGCGTCCAGCGCCTTCCGTGCCTTGCGCAGCTCTTGCGCCGTGGGTAACGCCTGCGTGGTAGAGGCCTCGGCTGCCGATGGTTCAGCGCCGGCAACAGCCTGCTCTTGTGCCACAGTGTTGCCCACCGTAACCAACAAACTGCATACCATTGCTGTTATTTGCCTCTGCATGCCCGACATTTTACCCGATTTCTACCCGCTTTTCCAGCTTCAAAATAATTTTTTTGCACTTTTTTGCATTTTTTATGAAAATTCTCTTGACATCGGCTCTCATTCCTGTATAATTCCCTCGTTGCCACGCAACACAGCATCTGAAAGTCCCCATCGTCTAGGGGTTAGGACATATGATTCTCAGTCATAGAACCGCGGTTCGAATCCGCGTGGGGATGCTGAAAGCTCCGAGGAATGCCTCGGAGCTTTTTTGTTTATCATTTTACAACTTCCCTCTTGACCGGCCTGCAACATTTGCTAAGATACAGATATGATTTCAACATACGGGCAGGCAATGATGGCTCTCTTGCTGACGGGGAGCATGGTATACGGCGAGGCCGACACCACCACGGATTTGGGCAATATCATGTTTGTGGGAGATTCCATCACGCATGGATTCAAGTCTCACTCATACCGCTGGCCGCTACACAAAACATTGGTAGACAACGGCGTTAAGTTTATATCCGTAGGCATACACGAGGGCAATGCCTTTAAAGAGGGCAGCGTGGCCGCAGGCACCGCCTATGCCGGGGTAGTGTTCAACAACCGCCATTCTGCCATGAGCAGTGAGCGAGCCTACGAAATTGCCGGGCGCATCAATAACTCCGGCCGTCTCGGCAACAGCAATATACACGATTGGTTGGGGTTGGATGCCACCTACACCGGCAAACACCGCCTCTACATGCCCGAGCAAACGCCCGATACCGTGGTGCTGATGATTGGCACCAACGACACGTTCGGTGATTATGGCAACAAAGGCGGTATCGGCGCCGGTAACAACATGAACGAAGCGCAGGCCAAATTGCTGGGCACCGCCCGCCCCGACGGCACTTGGAGCGGCACAGGTGATTTGGATGTAATTGTAGACTCCCTGCGCCGTGTGAACCCGCAGGTGCGCGTGCTGGTGCTCACCATCCCCACTTGGCATGATGCCCGACGCAACAATAACAAGCCGGCCGATTACGCAGCCCTGGCAGCATACAACACAGCTCTTGAACAATGGGCCACTGCCAAAAAGCTGGAGCTTGCGGATGTGAATGAGGTACTGGTTGACCCTGCCCGCGTTGATAAGCCCGGCGTGGCTGAAAAGCAATTCTTCTTGGAAGCCGACCGCTTGCACCCCACCCCGCAGGGCGATTTGCTGATTGCCGAGAGCGTGGCCCATGCCTTGGGTGTACCGGGGCGCACCGCCGGCTTAGAGCGCCGAGATTCATCTACCTTTATCTACACCGGCAAAACGAATGCCGATTACGCCGGCCCCTATCTCAGCATCTCTGATGAAGAATGGAGCCAAACCAACATCAACGATGGTTTCACCCTTACCGTCGGCACTGCGGTGGGTAACGGGGCCACCGATGGATGGATAAGCCACCGCGGGCTTTATATACACTGTTGCCATGCAGACTCGGGCATCAGGGGCAACTTGACGGTAAGCGAATCTGCCATCCTATGGAACAGAAGACAAGTGCTCTATTGCGGTGATATGTCGGGCAATACGGAGGAAATACGCATCGTATGGCACCCCGGCCGGGCAGAACAAAACATACCGCAGGGGTTTTATGTATGGCTGGGAGACCGCCTTATCGGCGAGGCTCTCACCTCTGACACAGCCATCGGCGATGGTAACGGCATCTACGCCTCAGGGTACCAGCTCAACACTACCCCCGAGGTACGCCTGCACCACATGCGCTTTACCCCCGGCTGCTATGCCCCGCCGGCAAACTGAGGCTGACGCTTGCAGCAATCTCACGGCAACTATTTATTCTCATGGATAAATAGTTGCTTTTTTTTAACTTTATACTTGATATCAGCCGCAGATATTGTACAATGCAGGTATGTTCAAGAACACACTGATTACCCTGATGCTGGGCGCAGCAAGTATAAGCGGCGCCATGGAGCTTGCGCAGAAACACTTGAAAGAAATGCAGCAACTGCGCGAAGCAGGCATGGCAGACAACCTGCAAGTGCTTGAGGCTGAGCTTGCGTATCTGGAAGCCGAGCACTTCCTGAATGCTGATACCATGACGGACGCGGAATCGCAAAAAAGCTTGGATAAAATGCTGAACCTGATGAGGGAAGCCCACACCTTGGCCAAAGCTCGGTATCAAATGGGGCTCTGCTCCTACAGAAAAGTTCTTGATGCAGAATATGCCTTGCGCTGTGAAGAAGCAGCCTTACACACAGACGCCCCAAGCGCGATACTGGATGAATTGGACAAAATCCAACAAGAGTACAACTCATGCATGGAACAACGGCTCCAAGCCGGCATGCTGGATGCCGTAGAGCAGCTCGAATGGCAGCGCACTCTGCTGATGAAACAACTGTTCGATAACACCCTCCCTGCCACAGAAGCCGCCACCATACAAAAAGAGATTGAACAAAACTTCTCTGTGGCAAAAAAACTGATACAACGCCGCTACAATAAGGGGCTGGCCCCCTACGACGAGCTTGAAAACATTAACAACCTCGAAATGCAGTTTCAGCTTAATCTCGACATGTGGAACATGGCCATGCGGAACATTAACACCCGCGAACAGTGGCAAGAAGCACACCGTAAACATGCTAATGCACTGAAACAAGCCTACGAGGCCGTTGCTAACTCCCCCGCGGTATCACCCCTCACCAAATTGCAGCGCCGCATTGATTATCTGGTGGCAGAAAGAACAGCCAAGATGATGGCATCTGAGCAATAGTGATACACGCAGAGAACAGGGCGGCGACTCGCCCCAACAGGAGTTCCCCGTCTACGATTCATCCGTGAGCAAAGATTCCGTTTTAAACGGCACAGAATCCCCCACACGAACGGAGGAGCGGGTTCGCACATGTTTCTTTATCAATGTAGCCGTACCCGCGCTGGGGGTGGAAAAATCAAGCCTCCAGTGGGAGTAGCCGTAGCCACCCTGTACCTTATCCCCTTGCCTGCGAGATTCCTCATAAAATTCACCGCTATCGGCATCATACCGGTGGTAATATACCACATTATCTACCGTACGGCGAAGCTCATGGTTTTGCGGAAAATCAAAACTCCGCTCCCCCCAGGAAAGCTCCAACACCAATTTTTTACCCGTGAGAGAGGGTGCTGCATGCCCACAGCTTACCAAAGCAGCGGCACACCCCCATACCATCGCAATACATGAGAATACCTTCATACCATTACCATTTACCATAACGTATCCATACCCTGTTTTGAGAAGGTGAAAACCACACCATCACACTCAAAGGTTGAGGCACTTTTTCACAGCTCCAAATCAGCTGAGCATCTGCCGGGCGAGCCCACCACTCAGGCGCTTCTATGTGAAATAGCCCCTTACTCAGCACCGTTTGCAACTCTTTGCCCTTAATATCCGCACACCATTCTTTCAATTGCGCCTCACTCCCTGCGGGCACATCAAAACGCCAAGCCCACTCCCCCACCTGCCAATCCGTAAACGAAGCGCGGTAAATGTTATACGCAAAAGGCGGCACATCGTCTTTTTCATAGTCCTCCAAATCAAGATACGCCACCGGGGTGTGGTGAATCCGCATGGCGGCATCATCCCCCGACGAGAGTAACCAACATACTCCCGCCAACATCACGGCAATACCGCCAACCAAGATGAGTAGATACTTATACATAGCCTTTACCTATATTAAGTCATATCGGAGCCGAGTCCGCAACTCTTTTATGAAAAAAAATCCATCGCGGGCCCCTACCTCTCACGGGCGTTCCAGTATCCCCATAAAATAGGGAGCTGCGGGTGTACTGAGGTCCGTAATCATCCAAATAAAAGGACGCTCAAACGTGAGGGTTTCAGGCACACAGCGTTGGCCCACAATAGCAGCCGTTGATGCAGCGGCACGTGTACCCTGTTCATCTACCTGCACATAACAACACTGCAACAGCTCTTGCACACGCAACTCTTCATCGGTAAAGCCTCCCCAATCCCGAGTGTAGGAGAACACCCTCTTCAGCCCACAATCCTGCAAAGGTTTCACCAAAGAAATCGCAGGAGCATTCATGGTGAATGCAGGCAGTTCCACCACCATTTTCCGAGGGGAACTCTCAGCTAACGCTCTGCGAATGGCGGTATACTTTTCAACCGTCAGCGTTGCGGCAAAATCGCGTGCATTTCCCTCAGGTAAGATACCGATGAAACACCCGGGATTACCTTGGCGGCCATCCGTTCTGTAAAACAGCGCCATAGCTTGCCAGTCGTCCCCCACGGCATAGCGGAAACAACTTTCACGCTGCATCATCTCTACCATTACCGAGGAATCATCTGCACAATAGAACGGTGCTCGCCTCGTTTTTTCCGTTGAAAAGGGACGCAGCCATTTTTCCTGTAACACCATGGCATTGGCAAGCACCATGCGCACAGGTTCCTCATGCTTCAAAGCATCAGTCGATAAAAGCTCAGATACTCTGCCGTGTGTTTGCTCTCCCACCCATGCATTCATTTGCTGAACGGCCTCAATAGGAGCATTTGTTAAAGGAGCCGGGATAGCATCTTGATTCATATCGGGATTTAGACGCAACGATTCATCTACAAAAAGGGCATTTGCCTCCGTAGGCTGCATAGCCGTCGGAACATCCGGTTCCCCCATGGAGAGGGAGGCCAGCTCAGCAGCAACCTCACCGCGCGCGCCTTGTTTCAACATGCGCAAAACTGCCTCTGCGCCTTTGGGTGAAATCACCACGTTCCCCGCATACTCTTGCACCACCTCACGAAACAAGCTCACTGCCAGCTCATCGGAACGCAAGTTTTCCGGTACGCTTATCTGCGGGTCCGCCTCATACGCTGCGTCATCTTCCCCGTCCGTACAAGAAGTCACCGTTAAAGCAAAAAAAATCGGCAACAGTTTCACGATGTTGATATTCATATAATCAATCCACCCAAGTTTTGGTCAGTTCGTAAGGAATCATCAGGATGCCCCATGCCGTGTACAACAGCGCACCGGGCACATCTACCCCCACAAAAGCCACGGCAGCCAGCGGATATGCGTACAGGGCACGCGCGGTGGTGTGGGATTGCTCTACACACGCGCCTACGGGCAAAACAGTTGAGGGTGAAAAAATGATACGCGCCGCTTTTCCCGGCAAGTCAGTTTGCCAAGAGGCATGCTCGGCAAGGTAATAATGGCCGGAATCCCCCTGCTCCATTTCATGGTAAAGCACCGCACCCTCGGTACCGGGTATGCGTCTGTACCCCCCGCCACTATCTTTGATATTCTCTATCAACAAGGGGCTGTGGTGTTCAAACTCGGCCTGCACCCCCTGCACATAGTAACGGTCTGCAACACGATAAACAACTCCCGGGGGCGATATATCCACCCCCGAATACGTTTTCCCCATATCCGAGAGGCGTGCGCTGAACTGCGTACAGCTCGCAAGCAGCACAGCCAAACAAGTACATATCGGTAATATCTTATTCATCTCTGCTCAGCGTTTTATCAATAAAGCATCCCCGAAACTTCATTGTAATGGCATGTCACAGGGGTATTATTTTTCCACCCTACCATGCGCTCATCTGTCTCCGGGGCTTTCAGAGCTGCACGACAACGGATAGGCTCGCTGAGTTTCGGGGTGCCGTCTTGCCATGTGATGTAGAGGGGGCCGCACTCCTCATGGTCTGCCAAGTAGTAGGGGTCCACCACCACGCCATCAGCATTCGGGGCAAGGTACACCATGGTAGAAACCGTATCTAACGACTCCGCCCCATACGCCGCAAACGGTAATTTATGCACCCCGCCCCAAATGGGCAATTCTATGCGTGTGCCATGCGCATCCTCAAAAAAGAGTTTCCACACCTCCTCTTGCGGCTCACACTCATAGCGCAAACGATAGGGGGTACCCGCTATGGATGCCATGTTACCGGTGGAATCAACCTTGAGCCAATACGTGCCATGCCCGGCGGAGGGGTCATAAGGACCATGACCCAATACCTCGCGCAGATAATGATGCTCTTTCACTGAACAGGGAAGCTCCTCCCCTATTGCAACCGTTTGTTCCGTGGGTTGGGGAGTATCAGTGGGCTTTACCTGAGTGCATGCACTCAAACTCATCAACAAGGCAAGATACATGGTTGTTTTATTCATATTCGGGTTCTGTTCTCAAGGTATTATAACAACCGGAAACACCTTGGCAAGCATAAAAAGCGCCCTCCGGCCTTAATTATCGGCTAATTTAGCCGATAATTAGCCGTCATTAGCCGATAAAAGCTATTTTAAGTCAATCAGTTTATTGAGGTGCTGCTCTAAATGCGGAATCGGCTTATAAATAAACTCACGGGAAACGAGTTCAGTTGTCAAGAATCCGAGGTTGACCAACCCGGCCAAGTCAGTGCGGGCGGTTTGGCGCACAACTTGGTACTCATTACAATGCAGGCTGACACTTGTACAATCGTTCGGGTGCCGCAGGAAATGCAGCAAAACATTTTTCTGTCTGTGATTCAGATGGCTGATATTTGAAAGCGAATGTTGCAGTTTTTCCTGCATATTCTGTTTGGCTATCAGGTGTTTATTCAAGCTTTCTATTGATTCGTAAATCGTTTTCAGCTGATTAATGATGAAATAGTTAAGGTCATTATCATCTTCTTCCGTATTGATGAAAGATTCATAATAACTCCGCGAATGGCGATATATTTCACGTGAGATAGAAATATACTCAAACAACCAATAGCCCGCATGCAGCATTCCCCAATAAAATAACGAGCGCGCCGTTCTGCCGTTGCCATCCACAAACGGGTGATCATACGCCAATTGGAAGTGAAGAAGTATGGCCCGAATAACCGGGTGGATGTAGTACTCCTTGCTGTCCTCAGCATTTGCAAACCGACAAATCGCTTCCAAGCGCTCGGGCAAGCTTTCAGCAGACGGCGGCATGTGAATCACATCCCCCGTGCGCGTATCCTCTATGTAAACCTTATCTTCTGCTTGTCTGAGCGTACCCGCTTTCTCAGGGTGTTTAAGTGTACCCTCTACCATGCTGCGGTGCAAAGACAAGATGAAATCCGGAGTAAGTGGTTCATCCTTATGTTGCAGAATCATCCGCATGGTGCGATAATTATTCATCACCATCTGCTCATGTTCATCCTTGGGCAATCTGTTATTGCGTATCAGGTCGCGGGCTTCGGAGCGGGTTACAACCGCGCCCTCCAGCATACTGGACATGATAGCCTCTTCTGCCAGAGAGGTCAGCAGATACTTATCTCGCTCCGTCACGTTTAAAACGGCGTTGGCATCCGTCATCAGCAAGGTACCGGCAGCGCGGTCGATTTTATGCAGAGATTGCTGAATATACTGCGTAGGAGCAAACTCAAATGCTTGCCCCTTGGCATTACAAAGGGAAACACTCTGTCTGGCCTGCGTGCGGTGCAATTTGATACCCAGCCACCATTGCTCAATGGTCATGCCTTCCGGGGCAGCTCTGTGGCGCAACTCTTGCCACCCCAAATAGCGATCCATGCGCAAGGCCTCCGGTATCGCCTTCTGCATAATCTCTATTAAATTGCCCGACTCTCTTGCTATCAATTCACTGAGTACAGGGATTTTACTGCGCCGTTTCATACGCACATGGTATCATCTTTTGTGCCTTTGTCAACCCTTATCGGCTAATTTAGTCGATAATTAGCCGTCATTAGCCGATAAAGCAACTAAGAGGCCGGCGCATTCGCCGGCCTTATTAAGGGAAACTATTGCTCCGTTTTGCGGTAATCTTGCTCGTGTTGCAGGTGGGCCTTGGCCTCTCCCAGCAAGAAGAATGAGCCGCAAATAAGAGTATGGGGCGGCAGGGGGGTGAGAGCCTCTGCCAGCGTGGCGGGCATACGGATGGGGGCAGCGGAGGCGTTTTGTACCTTGGCGGCCATTTCATGCGGCGGTAAAATGCGCGGAGATTGTACCGGGGGCAATACCCACTCATTTACAATGGGTGAGAGCAATTGCAGCACTTCATCCAATGCTTTATCTGCACTGCCGGCATAGATACAACGGGCTTTCTGAGCCCCGAAACGCTCTTGCCAACTCTCTACCAGCACCCGAATGGCGGGCGGGTTGTGGGCGCCGTCCATCATGACGGAGGGGGCAATCTCTTCAAATCTGCCCGGCCATTGCACGGTGGCCAAGCCATGGGCAATCTCAGCCTCGGATGCCAAGAAGTGCGGCAACGCACGCAAAGCAGCCAAAGCCAAAGCAGCATTGCGCTTTTGGTAACTACCGTTCAGCCCCAAGGGCAGCTCGCACTCCTCGCTCACCACGCGGTAATCAGTATCCATGCGTTGAGCAGCAGCATGAATGGCGCGGATAGCCTCAGGCTGCTGGGGAGCGGTAAGTGCCGGGCGGTGCCAAGCAAAAATAGCTGCTTTTTCAGCAGCAATATCATACAGTGTATCACCCAGATACTGCGTATGGTCCATACCGATGGGAGTAAGCACCGCCACATCTTTGGGCACGGCGTTGGTGGCATCCAAGCGGCCTCCCATGCCGGTCTCCAGCACTATGATATCGGTCTCGCGCTCGGCAAAATACATCATGGCCACGGCCAACACCAACTCAAAGAAGGTGGGCTTGGTCTCCCAAGGCTCAATGATGTCTTTCACTTTCAAGATGAGGCGCGCAGCGTCGGCATCGGGTATTTCCGAGCCATTCACACGGATGCGCTCATTGAAACGCACCAAATGCGGCGAGGTGAACAGCCCCGTGGTGTAACCGGCTGCCCGTGCTACGCTCTCGGCAAATGCACAGGTGGACCCCTTACCGTTGGTGCCTGCCACGTGAATTACACGTGAGCGCGGGTACAACACCCCGCATGCCTGTAACAGGCGGGTAATACCCTCTAACCCCAATTTGATGCCGAACATCTGAGTGGAGTATAACCAATCCAACGCGGTTTTATAGGAATCCATAAGAATGAAAAGAAGCGGGCCCGCAGGCCCGCTGTATGTGTGTTAAGATAAGGTTTCGGAGCTTCAGAACGGGATATCGTCATCCTCCTCCTGCGGCATGGGGGGCTGCTGCTGCGGGGCGGGTTGCTGATAATTGTTCTGCTGGTAGCCACCACCGTTGTTGTAGCCATTGCCGCCGCCTTGGCGGTAGCCGCCATTGCCGTAGCCGTTGCCACCCTGTTGGTAGCCACCGTTGTTGCCGTAATTGTTGCGCTGCTGGTAACCGCCGCCGTTGTTGTTGTAGCCGTTGCCACCGCCTTGGGGAGCGCCGTCTCGGCCGGCGAGAAGTTGCAGGTTTTCAGCAATGATGCGAATGCGGCTGCGGCGCTGACCGGTTTGTTTGTCCTCCCAAGTGTCCATCTGCAAGCGGCCCTCAATGAAAACCGGGCGGCCTTTGCTCAGGTACTGGGCGGCCACCTCACCGGTGCGTCCCCAGCAGGTAACGTCAAGGAAAGTGGTCTCTTCGCGGCGCTCGCCTTCGTTGGGTCCGCTGCTTACGCGGTTGACTGCCAAGCGCAGTTCGGTAAGGGAGTTGCCGCGGGGGGTAGTGCGAACCTCAGGATCAGCCGTAAGGTTGCCAATAAGCATGACTTTGTTCAAATTAGCCATAACTGTTTGTTTCTATTTGTATAACGTTGCTATTGTGTCGAGAATCCCGCCACGCCGCAGCTTTTCTTTCAAAGCGGACGGACAGGAAAAATGATTAGGCCTTTATTCTCTCACTTCCCTACCCCACTTGGCAAGCACAAAATGCACGGATGCTTTACTTTTATTATCTGAGAGGCCGAAAGCCCATCCATATCTTAGCCCCATCCTGTGGGCAAATATGGTGCATCTACCTTGTGCCAACGCTCCCCATGGGTTGTAAATTAAGCAAATTGAGCTTGCATCCTGCAGGGGATGGAATTATAATGACTTGAGCATGACTTACCTACGCATCAAAACAAGTATCCTTTCTCTCTGCGCGGTTTTCTCCCTCAGCAGCTGTGTGTTTCCGGGTATCCAAGAGCTGGCGGATGATATAGGTGTGCAGCGAGGATATTGGGCAGATGCTGATAGGAGCGCGCATGATTTAACGGTGTATCGTTTGGATGATGCGTATTATTTGGAGATGCAGCTGCGCTTTGCGCCGGTGGAATCATGCATGTTTGAGCATTGTGACTTTTGGGGTAACAGCCACGCAGCCTTTTGTGTGGGCTACAAGAGTAAAGAGGAGATTGCCGCCTTACCCTCAGAGCGCTATTTGGTTAAGCTTGCCCCTCACCATGTGGCAGATATCTTGCAGCGCAAAGTATCAGAGCCCCCTGCCGATGCGCCGCAGCTGATTGCGGCTGCCGATTTTGACTTTGCCCGGGCGGAGCACTGCCCTGCCAAACCGGTGAAATTAAAAAAATACAACAGCACCCGCAAAGAATACGGCAAAGCAAGGGACTATTATCCCTATGAACGCCCCGTTCGCTATACGGCATGGCACACTGCCTCACGCCCACTTGCTTGGGCTGCTTGGGGCGTTGAAATACCCGTTTTTGTGGCAACAAATGCTGTGTATTATGCCACGGTTGTGCCGTTTGATTGTTTGATAGAAGGCCTATTGGGTGGCTGAGCCCCGATTTACGGCGTATGATATCAACCTCCGCAAACTGCTCGGCTATTGAGCTTGCGGATTCTCTTTTTCGCTCATGACGCCACCAAGCGTCACTCAAAAAATCCATTACTCGGCATCCAGCGCATAACGCGCGGCCGATATAGCCATGAAAACAGCCGTTTCCACACGCAGAATAATGGGGCCCAATCCCGTGGGGATGTAACCGGCGGCCTCACCCTCTGCATATTCGGCAGGGGAGAAATCGCCCTCGGGGCCAATGAGCAAGATACAATCACGGTGGCCGGCGGTGCGCCCCGCCTCCAACACGGTGCGCAGGGGGCGTGCATGGGGCACAATGGCGCATTGCACACGCAGGGCGGGTATATCCTGCCGCTGCAAGAATTGCTTGTAACTCTGAGGCTCTTCCACCACGGGCAGGGAGTTCACCCCGCATTGCTTACAAGCCTCCAGCACGGTACGGCGCCATTTATCTGCTTTATCTGCCGCCTCAGCGGGTTTGACACGCACAATCGTGCGCTCTGTAACAAGCGGTATGATGCGCGACACACCCAACTCTACCGCTTTTTGGACAATGAGGTCCATATTGCTGCCCTTAGGAATGGCCAAGGCCAGCGTTATACCGGCAACCGAGGGCATGGGGGGCAGCATCTCTTTGACCCTGAGGGTCATGAGGCTGTTACCGGCAGTGGCTACAAGCTCAGCAACAGCGGCTTGGCCCGCACCGTCGAACACCTCGCACGCATCCCCCACGCGCAAGCGCATCACGCGCAGCGCATGGCGGGCTTCGTCTCCCTCTACCTCAAGCATACCGGAGGCAAACGGGGCGTGCGGCAGGTAACAACGGTGCATAAGCCTGAATTACTTGAGATACTTAGCTGCGCGCTTGGCAAAGTCCTTGGCGTCGGGCATGTTGCTCTCGCTCAAGGTAGCGGTAAAGGCCTCCAAGGCTTTCTTTTGGGCGGAGCTCAGCCCGGTGGGAATCTCTACCTGCAACTCTACCAGCAAATCACCCTTACCACTGCGGTGGGTAGAGGGCATGCCCTTACCGCGCACACGCTGAACGGTACCGCTTGCCGTGCCGGCTGCAATCTTCACCTTGGAACCACCCTCCAGTGTGGGCACGGTGATTGTACCACCCAAGATGGCATCTTGCAGGGATACGGGGATGGTGCAGTGCAGGTCCATACCTTCGCGGTGGAAAATGGGGTGCGGCTCCACATCTACAAAGATGTAAAGGTCGCCCGTGCGCCCACCGTGCAAACCGGCATCACCCTTACCGGCCACGCGCATCTGCGAGCCGCTGTCTATACCGGCAGGTATGCGGATGGTGACTTTTTCTTCATGGTTCACGCGGCCTTCACCATGGCATTTGGAGCAGGGGTTGGAGATAGTCTTGCCTGCACCGTGGCAGGTAGGACAGGTGCTTTGCTGCACGAAAATGCTGCTTTGGCGCATCACCACGCCCGAGCCATGGCAGGTGGGGCATGTCTTGAGACCGTTCTGGCCATCTGCAGAGCCTGTGGCACCGCATTTGTCGCAGGGCATCAGGCGCTCCAACTCAATGGTGCGCGTGCAACCCACCGCGGCCTCTTCAAGAGAAATATCCAAGTCATAGCGCAGGTCCGACCCCGGCTGACGGGGATCTGCCTGGCGGCGGCCACCGCCGAAACCACTGAAGCCACCGAAACCGCCGCCACCCATGCCCCCGAAGAACTGGGCAAAGATGTCCATGGGGTCAAACCCGGCACCGCCGGGGCCACCCATACCGCCGTTTTTGAAGGCATCATGTCCCATACGGTCATAGGCGGCGCGCTTATCGGGGTTGCTGAGCACCTCGTAGGCCTCGCCCACCTCTTTAAACTTTTCCTCAGCCTCCTTGTCATCGGGGTTGCGGTCGGGGTGGTACTTCATGGCCAGCTTGCGGTATGCCTTTTTGATGGCATTGTCATCCGCATTGCGGTCTACACCCAACACATCATAATAGCTTTGAGACATAGATATCAGAGCGTATAAAAGGGGTTATGCCTTATTTTCCTCCTGCGCAGCGGCAGCCACAATCACGTTGGCAGGGCGCAGCAAACGGCCTTTCAGGTTGTACCCGCGGCGCAGTACACGCAGGATGGTACCCTCCGGCTGATCGGACGGCTCGCTCTGAATCGCCTCATGGATATTGTGGTCAAATGCCTGCCCAACCTCAGTGGGGATAGGCTCTACCCCCTGAGAGCTCAGGAAATCATTCAATTGCTTTTGCACCATGCTCATACCGATGTAAATCATGGAGGAGGTATCTTGCCCGGCCATCATCATACCCATTTCAAAGTTATCAATCACGGGCAACAGCTCCTCTAACAGGCCACGGTTGGCATAGCGGCAGAACTCCTCACGCTCTTTCACGCAGCGCTTGCGGTAGTTATCATACTCGGCAGCGGTGCGCATGGCCAGTTCGCGCCATTTGGTCAATTCATCCACAGCAGCTTCCGCCTCGGCAGCATCGGATTCATCTACCGCATCGGCATATTCCTGCTGAGCATTATTCTGCTCCTCACAGCAGCAATCCTCTGTTTCGCAGGTATTCTTTTCAAAATCTTTTTCGTTCATATCCTCTTTCATGCGGACATTATACACCCCATTGCCGTATTGTCAACGCCCCGGCAAGTCATGCAAGGGGTGAATCTCTAAATAAAGAAGCCCGATACGCAACCGCCGAAATAGGTATACACGGGCTTTTCCCTGTACCGGGGAAAGAAATGCAGCACCCCCATGCCACGGGTACAAACCACATTCATGGATAAAAAAAGTACAATTTACGGCAAATCCCGCAAATTGTACTTTTTTTCCTTTAAAGGGTCAGGTTATTTACCTTTTTCCTCCAGCTTGAGTTTCACCTGCTCTTCAATCTGAGCATAGAGAACCTCATTGGTGCGCAAGGCCTCCTTAGCGGCATCTCGCCCCTGGGCAAGTTGGCTGCCGTTGTAGCTGAACCAAGAGCCACGTTTCTGGATAACATCATACTCCAAGGCAAGGTCAATCAAGCTACCCACGGAGGAGATACCCTCGTTGTACATGATATCGAACTCGCACTCGGTAAAGGGCGGTGCCACCTTATTTTTAACCACTTTGAGCTTGGTGCGGTTGCCGGATACCGTGCCGTCTGCCCCCTTAATCTGCCCCACGCGGCGAATATCGCAACGCACGG